>CABSNS010000052.1:0-7665 GCA_902479105.1 uncultured Collinsella sp.
TCTGACGTTCAATTTCAAGGGCGCGACCAGAAGGTCAGCGCCCTTTCATTTCACGTCATCTTGCTCGCTTGGGGCCGTTTTCGCTGACGTTGACGGAACATCGAGGTTATTCAAGTCGGTACTTTAGTGGGCTGGATTGCGGTGCAACGCTGGTTGTTGTTACAGTAGCGGGGCGTGCCGGGGGTCCGGTGCGCCCTGATTTTATTTGACCATGAGGTGGCACGCAGCCATACGCGTGCGGACACCACGCCCAGTTTGAGTGTGAGGATGTTCCATGGCCCAATACGCTGCCAACGAAATCGAAAACTTGCCCGATAGCCCTGTTGCTCGCGAGGACCTGGGCGCGGGCGGCACCTCCCGCGGCGCCGGCGCACGCTCTCCGCTGTTCTGGAAGGTTCTGCTCCTTTCGGTGGCGGTCATCTGGGGCTACTCCTTTACCACTATGAAGGACGCACTCGGCACCATTCCGGTGTTCGCGCTGCTCTATGTACGCTTTCTGCCCGCAGCGTTGGTCATGTTTGCCGTCTTCCACAAGCGCATCATTACACATTTCAACGCTCGCAACCTGATCGTTGGCCTGAGTATGGGTGTGCTCATGTGGGCGGCCTATGCGTTGCAGACGGTCGGTCTGGCACATACTACGGCGGGCAAGAATGCTTTTTTGACGGGCACGTACTGCATCCTTGTGCCGTTCGCGAGCTATTTTCTGAGCGGCGAAAAACTCACCCGCTATAACCTGGGCGCGGCACTGCTGTGCTTGGCGGGCATTGGTTTGGTGGCGCTCGATAGCGTTGAATTCAACATCGGTGACGTTATTACGCTGGCGGGTGCGGTCTTTTTCGCCATCCAGATGGCGGTGACCGCCAAGTACGGTCGCAAAATGGACATCAACGTCATCACGTTTTGGATGTTTGTGGGCAACGGCGTGCTGAGCCTGGCAACGTCGCTGCTATTCGAGACCCAAGCGCCTCTGTCCGTGTGGACGCCGAGCTTTATCACTGCGATGGCGTTTCTCTCGGTGGGCTGCACATGCGCGGCTCTGCTCATCCAAAACGTCGGCCTGGCGCATGTCCCGGCCTCGACGGGCTCGCTGCTCCTTTCGATGGAGTCCCCTTCGGGCGTGTTGTTTTCGGTGCTGCTGATGGGGGAGGCGCTCACCTCGCGCCTGCTCGCCGGCTTCGTACTTATCTTCCTGTCGATTATCTTGAGCGAGACTCACTTCGATTTTTTGCGTCGAAAGCCGCGCCCGCAATTGTAAACAACTTGTTGCGCCGCCCTCCTGGGGCGGCATTTTTTATGCCTCGACCTTAAAGTAGTACCTTGCACTTTACACTGTCAAAGTGCCTGCTGCAAAAACGTTACTGGGGGGCATCTATGGCACCAGCACTGTCCGATCTTCAACCGCAATCAGCGCCCAAGGCCACCGCGGCGGCGCAGGCCGCTATCGGTGACGGTCTTGTTGCAGAAGCTCAGGCTTTTGCAGACGAGCTCGCTGCGTGGCGACACGATTTACACCAGATGCCCGAGCTGGGCAATAGCCTCCCGCAGACCACTGCGTATATTCAAGCGCGCCTGACCGAGATGGATATCCCATTTGCCACGCTCGTCGATGGTTCCTGTGTTGTGGGCCTTGTCGGCGCCGGTGCCGCCGCGGCCCAGGGCAATGGCGTCTGCACGGACGAACAGGCCGGTACGGTCCTTATGCTGCGTGGCGACATGGATGCCCTGCCCGTTGCCGAAGAGTCAGGCGAGCCTTTCGCCTCTACGAACGGCTGCATGCACGCATGCGGACACGATATGCACGCGACGGCGCTGCTTGGTGCAGCCCGTATGCTCAAGGCGCGCGAGGCAGAGCTTGTCGACGCCAATGCCACGGTTAAGTTGCTGTTCCAGCCGGGCGAGGAAACCTTTGAGGGTGCCCGCGCCGCCATCGCCGATGGCTTGCTCGAGAACCCGCGTCCCCAGGCCGCCTTTGCCATGCATGTGAATAGCCAGTCGCCGCTTGGCCTGGTGCTCTACGGCAGCCCGGCGCTCTCGGGCGTGTACGGTTTTCGCATCACGCTTCAGGGCAAGGGCGGCCATGGCTCGAGCCCCGAGATCTGCATCGACCCCATCACGGCCGGCGTCCATGTGCATCTGGCGCTTCAGGAGCTCATCTCCCGCGAGGTGCCGGCGGCCAAGGAGGTCGCACTGACTGTCGGTAAGTTCGCCGGCGGTCAGGCCGCAAATGTTATCCCCGACACTTGTGTGCTCGAGGGAACGCTGCGCGGCTTCGACGTCGAGCTCATGGAGCACCTCAAGACCCGCATCGCGGAGGTCGTCAAAGGTGTTGCCACGACCTATCGTACGCCGGCGACTATCGAGACGCTCTCGGATGTTCCCCCGCTCGTACTCGATGACGATATGACGCAGGCGTCGCTTGGCTACGTAGGCGCGGTGCTGCCCAAGTCCGCCTTCTTGCCACTGTTCCACGCCATGGCGAGCGAGGACTTCGCGCTTATCTCGAGCGAGATCCCGAGTGCGTACTTTACCGTGGGCGCTGCCGCGACTGATACGGACGAGCATTTTGCTCAGCACCATCCCAAGGCACGCTTTAGCGATGTCGAGCTGCCGCTCGGCGCCGCGGCTTATGCGGCAGTCGCTTTGGGCTATATCGCCGACCACCGGTAGCACCCAATCTTGCTACTCGTTTGTTTAAAAAAGGAACAGTAAGTCCCAGCAACGTAAGTTCTTCCCCGGCTGGCTCGTGGTGGCCTCCGGCTTTGTCATCATGGCCACGTGTTACACGATTTTCGTTAACTGCATGAGCCTGTTTCAGCCGCTCATCGTCAGCGACCTCGGGATCACGCTTGCGCAGTACAACATCTCCAATGCCATCTCCACCGTGGTGAGCGTTATCGGCTCACTTGTCATTGGCCATGTTGCCGATAAAGTAAGCGGCCGCGTTTTGGGTTCCCCTCACTGTAATCGCCACCTCTGCCGTTCTTGCCGGCATGAGCTTTGTCGGTGAGCTATGGCAGGTCTACGTGCTCTTTTCTGTTCGCCCCGTTCTGTCCGTGGCTGCCCTGGAAGCCGAATGGATGCTCGTACCATCATTCGGTTTCCAAGGCGGCCACGGGCCTACGAAATGATCCGTTTTCCTCCGTCCCCAACAGATCACGTAATCCGAAGGGGACGGAGGAAAACGGATCACAAAACGCGGCGGTGCGTCTGGCCGAACGAGTCCCCATACCCTCGTTCGGTCAGACGCGCCGCCGCGTTTTGTTTTTGTGCCGTATAATGACCACTACCTATGACGCGATACAAAAGAAAGGTGTTTGCCCATGCAGGCACAGAAGGCGGAGGGAACCCGCGACCTTATCGGCGCCGAGATGCGCGCCTGGCAAAAGATGCAGCAGATTGCGGCCGGCGTGTTCGAGCCGTTTGGTTTTAAGCCCATCGAGACGCCCGCGATCGAGCAGGTGGACGTGTTTGTCCACGGTATCGGCCAGTCGACCGACGTCGTGCGCAAGGAGATGTTCCGCGTCTTTAGCGGCGCCAACCTGGAGCGCGTCTTTGCTGAGGGCACCGACACCAAGCTTAAGCCCAAGCAGCGCCTGGCGCTTCGTCCCGAGGGCACGGCCGGTGTGGTGCGCGCCGTCGTGGAGAACAACCTGGTGCCCCAGGGCTCCACGCCGTTTAAGGCTTACTACGCCGAGGCCATGTTCCGTGGCGAGCGTCCCCAGAAGGGTCGCCTGCGTCAGTTCCACCAGGTAGGCATCGAGTGGCTTGGCGCTCCCGATCCGGCGGCAGACGCCGAGTGCATCATCATGCTCATGGAGTTCTACAAGCGCCTGGGCTTCGATCTTTCCAAGCTCCGTCTGCTCATTAACTCGATGGGCGATGCCCAATGCCGTCCGGCCTATCGCGAGCAGGTTAAACAGTTCATCCTCGATCACGCCGACGAGATGTGCGATGAGTGCCGCGAGCGCGCCGAGCTCAACCCGCTGCGTGCCTTCGACTGCAAGAACGACCACTGCCGCGAGATCATGGCCGAGGCTCCGCTGATGGGTGACAACCTGTGCGATGAGTGCCGCGAGCACTACGAGCAGGTCAAGCGCTATCTGGATGCCGCCGGTATCGAGTATGTCGAGGATCCCACCTTGGTGCGCGGCCTGGACTACTACACCCGTACTGTCTTTGAGGTCGAGGCCCCTGGCGCCGGCGTCGGCTCCATCGGCGGCGGCGGCCGCTACGATGGCCTGGTCGAGCTCGAGGGTGGCAAGCCCACGGCGGGCGTCGGCTTTGCTGTCGGTTTTGAGCGCGCCCTGCTGGCCCTGCAGGCCTTTGGCAGCGATTTGGGTGCCGATGAGGCCCCGTGCGTCTATGTCGCCAACGCCGGCAAGGAGCTGCGTCAGAACGTCTTTGCCATTACGCAGGAGCTTCGCGCCGCAGGTATCGTGACCGAGGCCGACTATCAGGGTCGTTCGCTCAAGGCCCAGTTTAAGCAAGCCGATAAGGTAGGCGCCAAGCTCATCTTGGTCCTGGGTGGCGACGAGCTTGCCGCCGGCAAGGTCAAAGTGCGCGACATGCAGAGCCATGACGAGGTGCTCGCCGATTTGGACAACGTCGTCGAGGCGGTTCGCGAGCGCCTGTAGCGCATCTTTTTGAGCTTCGGGCCTGCTAACGTGCCCTGCTCATGGAGAGCGATTGTTACGGGGGTGTTTCGCTTTTATGCGGAATGCCCCCGTTTACGTATGCCGCCCACCGAGAAATACGACCATTTAGGGCAAAAACCTTTGCAATGCAGAAAATACTTTTGTGTGGTAAAGCGCAATCAGTGTCGAAAGTATTTCTCAAGCGCCTATAATGAATACCGCATGTTACGTGCATAGAAGGAGGAATGGGAGGAAACGTGGCTGAGAACCTAAGCAACCAGTCTGTACCCGAAGCCGCGGCGCGCGTCGCTGCCGTGGTCAACCGCCTCGTTAACCGAATCGGCTCGAATGCCGAGTCCAGGGAGCGTCTCGCCGAGATCGAGATCCCCGAGGAGCTGCGCGACAATCTGGCGCTGTTCTTGCGCCTGGAGCGCCGTGTGCTTAGCGAGTATGATCCCGAGATCGCGGACCTGTTCGACAAGATTTTGACAGCCGAGATTGTGGTCAATGCCGGCAACCCCGGTACCTGCGCTGCCGACGAAGCCGTCGACGAGCAGGGCGTGCCCACCGCCGACGAGCCCACTGCCGTGGCATTTCGTGAGGTCGTCGATTTGATCGACAGCCTGCCGCTCGATAAGCAGCAGGTCATTGTCCGCGCCTTTACGAGCTTTTTCCATCTGGCAAACCTGTCGGAGGAGAACTACCGTGTGGCGCAGCTGCGCGAGCGCGAGGCCGGTGCGTCGACCGATACCGAGGTCGATCCCGCCAACGAGCTTACCGTTGCCTATCACCAGCTGGTGAATGAGCTGGGTGTCGAGGGTGCCAACGAGCTGCTCGACAAGCTCGAGTTCCACCCTGTCTTTACCGCACATCCCACCGAGGCCCGTCGTAAGGCCGTCGAGGGCAAGATCCGCCGTATCTCCAACCTGCTGGAGGAGCGTCCGCGTCTGGGCGGCTCCGACCTGGTGGAGAACGAGCGCCATATGCTGCAGGAGATCGACGCCCTGGTGCGTACGAGCCCCATCGCGCTCAAGAAGCCCACGCCGGTCGAGGAAGCCGATACCATCATCGACATCTTCGATAACACGCTGTTCGACGTTATCCCCGTTATCTATCGTCGCTTTGACGACTGGGTGCTGGGCGACAAGGCCGGTACTGTGCCGCCGCTGTGCCCGGCGTTCTTCCATCCCGGCAGCTGGATCGGTTCCGACCGCGACGGTAACCCCAACGTCACCGCCAAGGTGAGCCGCGAGGTCGCTGCCAAGTACTTTACGCACATGGTGCTCAAACTCGAGGACAAGTGCCGCCACATCGGCCGCAACCTCACGCTCGAGGCTACCTACAGCAAGCCGTCGGCCGAGCTCATTAACCTGTGGAACCATCAGGTTGAGATGAGCCCTCGGTACACGGCCCGCGCCGAGCTGATCTCCGAGCACGAGCCGCATCGCGCCGTCATGCTCGTCATGGCCGACCGTCTGAACGCCACCGTGCGTCGCATCACCGACACCATGTACCACAGCGCCGATGAGTTTCTGGACGACCTGCGCGTCGTCCAGCGCTCGCTAGCCGCCTGCGGTGCCGTCCGTGCTGCCTACGGCCCGGTCCAGACCATCATCTGGCAAGTCGAGTCCTTCGGCTTCCATATGGTCGAGATGGAGTTCCGTCAGCACTCCGTGGTGCATGCCCGCGCCCTCAAGGATATCCACGAGAACGGTATCCATGGCGACCTGCAGCCCATGACGCGCGAAGTCATCGATACCTTCCGTGCTATCGGCTCCATCCAAAAGCGCTACGGCAAGAAGATGGCGCACCGCTACATCATCTCGTTTACCAAGAGCGCCCAGCATGTGGCTGACGTCTTCGAGCTGGCCCACCTGTCCTTTGCACACGAGGAAGATGTCCCCGAGCTCGACGTGATCCCGCTATTCGAGCAGCTCGAGGACCTCGAGGGCTGCGTCGACGTGCTCGACCAGATGCTTACGCTGCCCGTGGTGCAGAAGCGTCTTGCCCAGACCAACCGCCGCATGGAGGTTATGCTGGGCTATTCCGACTCCTCCAAGGACGCCGGTCCTACCACGGCCATGCTCGCGCTGCATTCCGCGCAGGAGCGCATTGCCAAGTGGGCCGAGAAGAACGATATCGACCTGGTGCTCATGCACGGTCGCGGCGGTGCCGTTGGCCGTGGCGGCGGCCCGGCCAACAAGGCCGTGCTGGCGCAGCCCAAGGGTTCGGTCAACTGCTTCTTTAAGCTCACCGAGCAGGGCGAGGTCATCTTTGCCCGTTACGGCAACCGCACGCTGGCTCAGCGCCATGTTGAGTCCGTTGCCGCCGCAACGCTTTTGCAGTCGGCCCCGAGTGTCGAGAAGACCAACACCGAGACCACGCAGAAGTTCTGGGATATGGCCGAGAAGCTCAACGCCGCAAGCCACGAGCGCTATCTGGACCTGCTGAACACCGAGGACTTTACACCGTGGTTCTCGACCGTGACGCCGCTGACCGAGGTCGGCTTGCTGCCGATCGGCTCGCGTCCCGCCAAGCGCGGCTTGGGTGCCAAGTCGCTCGACGACCTGCGTACCATTCCGTGGATCTTCAGCTGGAGCCAGGCGCGCATCAATCTGGCCGCTTGGTACGGCCTGGGTACCGCCTGCGAGCAGTTTGGCGATCTGGACCAGCTTAAGGCTGCCTACCAGGAGTGGCCGTTCTTCCGCACCTTTATCGACAACATCGAGATGTCGATCGCCAAGACCGACCAGCGCATCGCCAAGATGTATCTGCACCTGGGCGATCGCCAGGATCTGTCCGAGAAGGTCTTCACCGAGATGCAGCTCACGCGTAAGTGGGTCCTTGCCATCGTCGGTGACGAATGGCCGCTTCAGCGCCGTCGCGTGCTCGGCTGCGCCGTTCGCGTCCGTAACCCCTACGTCGACGCCCTGTCCATCGCACAGGTCCGCGCCCTTCGCGAGGTGCGTATGAACCAGGACCTGTCTCTTATACACATCTCCGAGCCCACGAGACTCCTGAGCATCTC
>CABSNS010000053.1:0-7579 GCA_902479105.1 uncultured Collinsella sp.
TCAGCTGGGAGAGCGCGGGCTTTGCAAGCCTGAGGTCAGGGGTTCGATCCCCCTAACCTCCACCATGATGGACCTGTAGCTCAGTTGGTTAGAGCGTCCGGCTGATAACCGGGAGGTCACAAGTTCGAATCTTGTCAGGTCCACCATCAAAACTGTGAAGAGCCCTGGGGCATTGCCTCGGGGCTTTTTTCTTGTCTGCGATAAATCTCATTTTGGTTTTGTGTGCTGTGCGAAAGTTTGGGTAGTATAGCTATTCAATGCGGCGGACTGCCGCGTGTTAACCGCTACGTACCGGAGGTGTTCCATGGTTCGTGTCGACATAGAGACCATCGTCATGGCCGCCGGTCCCGTGCCATCGCTTATCGTGCTTCGCGAGCGCTGCGGCAAGTCGGACTCGCCCGCACCGCTGCGTTCCCTTTCCATTCAGACAGGTTCGTTTGAGGCCGCGGCCATCAGCCGCGGCATCGATAGCGGTCGCGCCGAGCGCCCGATTACCCATGACCTGTTGCTCGATACTGTTGGCGCCCTGGGCGCCAAGCTCGAGCGCATCGAGATCGTTCGCGCCGAGCCGCCGGTGTTCTACGCGACGATCGTCGTACTGGCCGATGGTGACGAGCGCAAGATCGACGCCCGTCCCAGCGATGCCATTGCCCTTGCCGTGCGCAGCAATGCCCCCATGTTTGTGGAGGACGACATCATGAATCGCCTGGGCACCGTTTCTGCCCATGCCGAGGAAGTCGACGACGAGCAGGAGTTCGAGAAGTTCGACGAGTTCGTCCATACGCTCTCCCCTGATGACTTCTAAATGCGGGGCGTCCAGGTTGCGGAGCGTTCGCTGATGGCCGGCGGTATGTCGGCTGAGGCGGCTGCGATCGCCCGCGAGGCCCAGATGCGCTCGGAGGCTTCTGAGGCGGCTCGCATTGCCTATGTGACGCAGGCCCGCACGCTTCGCGAGCGCCGCGGCTCGTTTATCAAGATGGTTGTCGTCTCCGTCCTTGTCGCGGCAATCTGCTCGCGCCTTCGTGGTACAGTTGGTGCGCTTGGGTTTTCGATCTCTACGGGCCTTGTGATCTGGGGTGTGGTCGATGCGGTAATGCTGACCAGTCAGATCAAGGTGCTCGACAAGCGCGCAGCGGACATGATGCGCGCCCGCGACGCTGCCGCCAGGATCGCCGCCGAGGCACAAGAACTGTAACGACGCCAGACTCGATGGGAAGGTCTAAAGATGGCACAGGATATGCAGGACGCCGGTAACGTCTCCGCCGAGCTCGACGCCATGGTGTGCGATCTGATCGGCGCGTTCTTGGACGACCTTGCCGCCGGTGAAAACCCTGGCGTGGTCGTGGCAATTGAGGACGCCGCTTCCAACCGTTATCTGGCGGCGCTCGATGAGGATGGCGAAGAGGCGTGCCTCGAGGCGGCCACCAACTTTATCTCCGAGCACAAGATGGGTCTTAAGGACGAGGGCCTGGGCCGTATCGCTCGCTATGCCATCGGCTACACCGGCTGCGTCGAGATTGACGGCGGCTATCACGATGCTCTGCTCGTGAGCTTCTTCGAAACCACGCTCGAGAGTGGTTTTTCGGCATATGTGCTGTATGAGGGCATGGGCGCCGGCGATGGTTTTATGTGGAGCGACCCTGAACCTGCAGGTGAGGAAACCCCTCTCATCTAAAATCGCTAAAATAAACGAGTTTTCGGTAAAAGGCTCAATATTCCCGCTGAGCGTTGTATCGCTGGGCGGGCCGCATACGCGTGCCGGTTGTATATAGATAGAAGATAGGGGAACTACATGCGCGTAGACAATCTGAGGAACATCGCCATCATCGCTCACGTCGACCACGGCAAGACGACGATGGTCGACAAGCTCCTGCGTGCCACGGACGCCTTCCGTGCCAACCAGCAGGTCGAGGACCGCGTCCTGGATTCCAACGACCAGGAGCGCGAGCGCGGCATTACGATTCTCGCCAAGAACATCTCTATCGAGTACAAGGACGTCAAGATCAACGTCATCGACACCCCGGGCCACGCCGACTTTGGCGGCGAGGTCGAGCGCGTGCTGCGTATGGCCGACGGCGCCCTGCTGCTGGTCGACGCTTTTGAGGGCCCCATGCCCCAGACCCGCTTCGTGCTGCGTCACGCTATCGACACCGGCCTCAAGATCATGATCGTCATCAACAAGATCGACCGTCCGGGCGCCAACCCCGAGAAGGCCTACAACGACTGCCTGGACCTCATGGCCGACCTGGGCGCCACCGACGACCAGCTTGAGTTCGCCATGGAGCACGTGGTCTACGCCAGCGCCATGAACGGCTTTGCCCGCCTTGACCCCAACGACGGCAACATGGACATGTACCCGCTGCTCGACATGATCATCGACGACATGCCCGCGCCCGAGGTTGACGAGAACGCCCCGCTGGCCATGCAGTGCGTGACCATCGACCACTCCAACTTCGTTGGCCGTATCGGCATCGGTCGCGTGTATTCCGGCGCCATTCACCAGGGCGACCAGATTCTGGTTGTGAAGAACGACGGCTCCAGCGCCACCGCTACCGTCAAGCAGCTCTTTACCTTCGACTACCTGGGCCGCACCGAGTGTCAGGAAGTCGGCGCCGGCGATATCGCCGCTGTCGTGGGTATTGACCGCACCGATATCGGCGATGTTTACACCGACCCCGAGAACCCTGTCGAGCTCGAGCCCATCGAGATCGACCCGCCGACCCTGTCCATCGTCTTTGAGGCTTCGACCTCCCCGCTCGTCGGCCGTGATGGCGACATCGTGGGCGCCCGTCAGCTCAAGGAGCGCCTGTTCAACGAGGCCGAGAACAACGTGACTATGAAGATCGAGGAGCTCGAGGACAAGAGCGGCGTCGAGGTCTCGGGCCGCGGCATTCTGCACCTGTCCGTCCTGATGGAGTCCATGCGCCGCGAGGGCTTTGAGTTCCAGGTCGGCCGTCCCCGCGTTCTGTTTAAGAAGGACGAGAACGGCAACAAGATGGAGCCTGTCGAGCAGGCCGTCGTCGAGTGCCCGGACGAGTACTCGGGCAAGGTCGTTGAGGTCTTCGGCACCTCCGGCGGCATCATGACGAGCATGGACACCTCGGGCATCGTGACGCACCTCGAGTTTAAGATCCCGACGCGCGGCATCATGGGGCTTAAGAACCGCATCATGAACGTCACCCACGGCGAGGGCGTGTTCTACCACACCTTCCTGGAGTATGGTCCTTACGCCGGCGAGATCGGCAACCGTCAGAACGGCGCCATGATCTCCATGACCACCGAGAAGGCCGTTGCCTACGCTCTGGGTACGCTGCAGGAGCGCGGCCAGCTGTTTGTTGAGCCGGGCACCGAGTGCTATGAGGGCATGATCGTGGGCGAGCGCAGCAAGGCTGGCGACATGGTCGTCAACATCGCGCGTACCAAGAACCTGGGCAACCAGCGTTCCTCGACCTCCGATATCTCCGTCCAGCTGGTGCCGCCCCGCACCTTCTCGCTGGAGGAAGCGCTGGAGTACATCGCCGACGACGAGCTGGTCGAAATTACTCCCAAGAACATCCGCCTGCGCAAGCGTCTGCTCAACGCCACCGACCGCAAGAAGGCCGCCGTCCGCGCCGGCCAGGTCAACAAATAAGCGCTGGGGCTTATAACCGCCAATAAGAAAGGGCGTCGACCGCAATGGTCGGCGCCCTTTTTGGTGCACAGGGATTGAGCTGGTCTGCACCCCCCGCAAAGGTGCCTGTCCCCTTTGCGGGGGGTCGACGGCTAGGCGGAAGGAAGGCCCGGGGTGTTGGCGGCCTGCTGCGGCTTGAGGTGGGCGTTGCGCCAGATGATTTGGATGATGTAGCCGAGTGTAAAGACGAAGGTCACGCCGCTGATGAAATCACCTACGAGGGGGATTGCCGTAAGCGCGCCCGCGGCGATGCCACCTACGGCCGCCATGGCGTAACGGTTCTGGCTGTGTCCGACCATGCGGGCGATCGCACACCCCGCAAAGGCACTCGACACCAACGCGATGCCGATAACGCCGCACAAGAGGGCTCCGGCAAGCGACAGACCAGCGATAGAGATAATCAGCAGTAGGACGGCGGGGACGATAGCAATCGTGCTCAGAAGACCGCTCACCCACAGGGGCATGGGGCGCTGGTGGAGCATGCCGGCGGCGCTGGCGGTCGCGCGCGGAAAGACGAGCTCGAGCAGCAGAGCGACAAAGCAGGTCGAGAGTGCCGCGGCGACGATACCGCCGATGACATCGTTAACGGTGGAAGTATCCTCGTTCTCGGTGCGGTCGATCTTGAGCGCGCCGACCTCGGCTCCCGCGGCACGTTCGGGGTCCTCGGAGACGTGCGCGTTCACGGTGCCGGTGATGTGGGCGTTCTTGCCCAGGATGAGCTTGTCGGCCCAAACCTCGACATCGCCCTCGACGGTGCCATCGATGGTCACCGTGTTGCCCGCAAGCGCTGCCGACTTGGTAGAGCCGCGCAGGGCAACCGTCTCGCCTATCGCGTAAAAACAGTTGGCGGTGCTGTCGGCGTTGAGAACAACGTGCTGGCCAGCGACGGTCACGCTGCCATCAACCGTGGTCTGGGCGATATCAATCGTGCGCGCCGCAAGACGAACGGCGCCGCCCACCGTGCAGTCGCGAATTGAGAGGGTATCGCCCGCAGCGATGATATCGTGGTCGATGGAAGCATCGTCCAAGTTGAGGGCCTGACCGGCCCAGTACAGGTCACCCTCGACGCCGGACGGATTGGCGTCATTGTCGGTCGCAAGTACGTTGCCTGCGGTGTCCGTGCCGGCGAACGACGCCGTGGGAAGCGCAGTGATCGCCAGTGCGATGAGCGCGAATGCCATAAGCAGGCAGCGACGCATTTTGTGTGACGGCGCCGCCGCGGTTTGATTGAGAGCCATGGTTGATCCTTTTGTTAGGTGTTCGGCATATACCTAACAGGGTACCCAACGCGTGGGCGCTCTAAAAGAGCCTCTCGGTTGCATTTCGAAGGGTTGTGCCGCGCTGTCTACTTTTTGCGATGCAAAAAGCGCGCGATGTCTTCTTCGGTGGGGCTTTTGATGTCAAAGCGCAGCGAGAGCCAGCGCAGACCCATGGTCACGACAACGCATACGACCAGCGCGGCGACATTGCTCATGATGCCGCTCATAACGAGACACACATAGCTTGTCGATCCGGCGATGGCAGCGATGGCATAAAAGTTAGTACGTTGGAAAATGCCCGGAACCACGCCCATAAAACCGTCGCGCAGCATGCCACCGCCCACGGCGGTGAAGAAGCCCATCATGATGCATACGACGGGCGCAAATCCGTAGACCAGCGCTTTGTCCGCGCCGGTTGCCGCATAGATGCCGACCGAGATGATATCGAGCAGGGGAATGAGTTTTTCGGGTTTGTCGACGATTGCCGGGAAGATGTAGATGATGGCCGCGGTGGCGATGGAGAGCGGGAGCGCCATCGGTTGGTTGAGGATGTAGACGTTACCCACCTGCAGCGTCATATCGCGCAAAAGACCGCCGCCCAGTCCACAGACCACGGCGAGCGCGACGGCGCCCACCAGGTCGAGTTTGTGCTCGCGTGCGACTAACACGCCCGAGATCGATGCCGCGACGACGGCGAACATCTCGAGCCAAAACGGGATGGCGACCATGGCATCCGAGGCGTGTGCGGTAACGATCATAGCGGCGGCAACGGGCAAGATGGGGTCCTTTGGATTGTGGGTTTAGACAATGCCCGTACATAGTACATGTTCGGCGCCGATTGCGACCCTATTGCTCGGCAAACGGTCGGGACTGGGTACGGTCATAGGGCCCAAGCATGTACATCAGTCTCCAAAGATGTCGAAAAATGTCGTTTTTGGAGGGTGATGTACATGTTTGGGGAAGTGTGGGGCGAGCGGGTCCGTCGTTACTCAGAAGGCGACTCTTCGGCTTTCACGCTCTTCCAGTTGCGGATAAGTACCTTGCGCAGTTCGTTTTGCTTTCGTTGGTACTCGGCATCTACGCAACGAGGCATGCCGAGCGTTTCGCGGATATTGTTCATGGCACGGTGAAAAGCGAGTTGGCTGGCAAATTGAGTTGAGGTGAGTGTGACGATGCGATAGCCCATTTGGGCGAGCACGGCCTCTCGCTCCGCATCTGCTCCCTTGCGTTCGACCTCGCCGTGAAAGCCGCCCTTATATTCGATACCGAGCTCTCTACGCTTATAGGTAATGAGGGCATCGATTTTGAGCGTTCGAGCTTTGGTGCAATGCCAAAGTCGTTTAGGGATTTCGAGCGGCTTGTTGAGTTCGACACCTCGGATGCCAACGCCGCCTTCGCTTGTTGGGAGTGAAAGGGCGATAGCGGATGCGGTCTCCATGGGAGAGGCTGAATGGTCGTAGATATGCCTGAGCGCGAGTCTGGCGCGTGTGGCACCGGGCTTGCCGGGGTGCCGATCGAGCAGTTCGACAGTTTCGTCCTTGGAAGTGGTAGCTGGTTGATCGGTATAAGGATCGGAGGGATTGAACCCCATGCGATAATCACCGCAAACTTCGTAGCCGTATTCGAGGTATTCGATTCTGTCCATCCACTCGGCAGCGAATACGAAGGTAAGGGCTTCGTCGGTGACAAAAATACCGGGGGTCAGCTCATCAATATGGTCGTAGGGTAGATTCTGGCCAAGAACGTGGCAATTTACACCGTTGGCGCGGATTCGCTCGAAGGCAAATACAACGGAGATATCGATGGTCTCGAGCATGCTAGTGGGAATACCGCAGTCGGTAAGAGCCAGTCGGATGCGCGTGGTGCGTTGCTGGGTGGAGAGACCTCTTGCGCCTATCTGGTAGTCGTGTTGCGCGACCGCTTGAATCAGCGCTTGTGGCGCATGATGGACGAGCCATGCGGTTTTATGCGTAATGAGAACAGGAGTATCCATTAGGGACCTCTCGCTTCGAGCTGACACCGAACTCTTATGTCCGTTGAGGTGGGGAAATATACCGGATGCGAGCAAATCGACTCATGCTTGGTGCGCGTCATACGCAAACATGTACATCACCCTCCAAAAACGACATTTTTTGACATCTTTGGAGGGTGGTGTACATGTTTGAGATATGGGCTGGGATCGACCGCGATGGGGGCGTGGCTGAATAGGAGAATAGGAGGGATGTCCAAATTTTGAGCGGAGCTCAAAATTTATCCGGTCGGCTTACGCCGACCGCGCTGCGCTAAAGACGCACCACTGGCGCGTCTTCTTTACGCTCCGCGCCCTGGCGGGTTCGAATCCCTCCTCCTGCGCGTTATTGAAATGTGCCCGAAAAGAAAAAGCCCCATTGCTGGGGCTTATACCATTTAATGGCGGAGGAGGAGGGATTCGAACCCTCGTGACCTTATACAGGCCAAACGGTTTTCGAGACCGCCGCATTCAACCACTCTGCCACCCCTCCGCGTGGGGTAAAAACAAAGCAGGCTCGAAGGCCTGCTTTGGAATTAACTGGCGGAGAGTCAGGGATTTGAACCCTGGAGACGCTTTTGACGCCTACACGATTTCCAATCGTGCTCCTTCGGCCACTCGGACAACTCTCCGTTAAATGCG
>CABSNS010000054.1:0-7488 GCA_902479105.1 uncultured Collinsella sp.
GAGATGCTCAGGAGTCTCGTGGGCTCGGAGATGTGTATAAGAGACAGGCACCTATGCGCAAAGTACCTACCGCGACGGTGACTTTTTGGTCTTTGGCAGCGAGAGCTCGGGGATTCCCGAGCCACTGCTTGCCGCGGCGCCCGAGCGCTGCGAGCGCATCCCGATGCTGCGCGATTGCGACTCGCTCGATAACGCCGAGGCATGGGAAGCTCACGAGGAATCGCTGGGGCATACCGAGGACAGCCACGAGGCCATCCTTCGGCAGGATATCTGCGGCAACTTCGTCAATCCCGACGACTACCGCATCAGCGCCCTCAACCTTTCCAACAGCGCCGCCATCGTCCTCTACGAGGCCCTGCGCCAGGCAGGCTTTCCGGGAATGTGACAAAGGGGCTGTCCCTTTGTCACATTCAAGCGCCACGCCGATGGCACACACGCCTAATTGATGCTCTAGATAAAGAGCCCTCACTTTTAATCAGAATTAACTAAAGTAAAATGAAGTTAAACGGCGGTGTGAAAGGAGAGCCTTGTGAAATATCTCGAGAACCCGTTTACCCCCAGTTTTGGTGAGGTTCCTGCCCATCTCGCTGGCAGACAACAGATTATTCGGGATTTGGACCGTGCCTTCTTGAGCCAGCGTAGGCGCCCAGAATTGACCTCGATCTTCTCAGGCGCGCGTGGAACCGGTAAAACCGCTCTCATGTCGTCGCTCGCGACAAGGGCGGAATCCCACGGCTGGATAGCCGTAAAGACGACCGCGCTCCCGGGAATGCTTGAGGAAATCGAGTTCGGGGCGAAACGTGCTGCCGGCCATCTTATCGACCCGTCTAAGAACTTCGAAGTCACCGGCCTCGGAATTGCACCGCTCGGCAGCATCGAGGTCAATCGCGTTCACGATGCCTCAACCTGGCGTTATCGCATGAGCGACATCATCGACCAGCTCAACGAGGCGGGCACCGGTCTGCTCGTCACGGTTGACGAGGTGGACCCGACACTCGATGAGATGATTCAGCTCGCAGCGACGTATCAGCACTTTGTGACCGATGGAAAACGCGTCGCCCTGCTCATGGCGGGACTTCCCAACAACGTATCGACGCTACTGAACCACAAGACGGTCTCGTTCCTTCGCCGCGCCCAACAATATCATCTGGGTCGCATTGCCGACTATGACGTACGCGAGGCCTTGATTCGCACAATCCAGGAAAACGATCGCCTGGCAGATGCTGAGGGAATCGATAGAGCCGTCCGCTCGATCTCTGGTTTTCCCTTCCTATTGCAACTCGTAGGCTACCGTGCCTGGGATCTCACAAGCGATTCGAAGGAAATCTCGTCACGCGACTTTGACCTGGGAATCAAAATCGCGCGCGACGAGATGGACGACCGAATCCTCGCGGCAACCTATCGGGAACTCACTGCAGAGGACAAGCGATTCCTCATCGCCATGCTCGATGACGAGGAAGAGTCCACCACCGCCGACCTTGTCGAGCGCCTTAAGCGTTCGCCGCAGCAGGTCTCCCGCTACCGACGCCGCATGATAGATGCCGGCATCATCGGGGAACGAGGACGAGGGCTCGTCGCATTTGAATTGCCATTCTTCCGCGACTATCTCGCGGCTCAATGCGTGAAATAGGCATCAATGAGGCAAAGAGGCTGTCCCTTTGTCACATTCGGTTATAGGTAGCGGCCGGTGATGCTTGTGGAGCAGGCGGCGATGTCGCCCGGCGTGCCGGCGCAGACGATTTGCCCGCCCGCGTCGCCACCGCCCGGGCCCATGTCGATCACGTAATCGGCATTGCGGATAAGGTCGAGATCGTGTTCAATCACGATAACCGTGGCGCCCTTGGCAACGAGGCCGTCGAACACACTCAGCAACACTTGGACATCGAGCGGATGTAGTCCGATTGTGGGCTCGTCGAACACGAATACGGCGTCGTCCTGCACGCGGCCCATCTCGCTCGCGAGCTTAAGGCGCTGTGCCTCACCGCCCGAAAGCGCCGGCGTGGGCTCACCGAGCGTGAGATAACCCAGGCCCAGGTCGTGCAAGGTCTGTAAGCGCGTCTGAACCTTCTTGAGTCCCACCGTGGCGTCGAGGGCCTCGTCCACACTCATGTCCATGAGCTGCGGCAACGTAAGCAAGCTCCCGTCCTTGCCCTCGCGATGGATATGCGAGGCGGCCTCGGCGTAGCGCGAACCACGGCATGCCGGGCAGACAATCTCGACATCGGGCAAAAACTGCACGTCGAGCGATATCGAGCCCGTGCCATCGCACGTAGGGCAGCGCAAGGCGCCAGTGTTGTAGCTGAAGGCGCCCGCCTTGTAGCCGGCCGCTTTGGCTTCGGGCGTACGGGCAAAGGCGCGGCGCAGCTCGTCATGGATGTCGGCATAGGTTGCCACCGTCGAGCGAACATTGGCGCCGATGGGCGTAGCGTCAATCAGGTTGGCGCGGGCAATGCCTTCGGCATCGATCCAGCGCACATGGCGTGGCAAGCGCTCGCCAGCTGCCTGCGCCTTAAGCGCCGGGATGAGCGTCTCGAGCACGAGCGTCGTCTTGCCCGAACCCGAAACGCCCGTCACCGCGACGAGACGGCCGCGTGGGATATCGACTTCAAGCGGCTTGACGGTATGGATAGCATTGGTCGCCATGCAGATATGGCCCTGGTCGAACATTTCCTCGTCAGTCACCTGTGGGCGCAAACGCTTGGGCTCGGCGCGCAAAAACGGCGCGATGCGACTGCCCTGCGATTGTTCGACCTCGTCTACCGTACCAGCGGCGATCACGTTGCCACCGCCCGCTCCGGCAACGGGGCCCATCTCGACCAGGTAGTCGGCTTCCGCCAGTACGCGCGTATCGTGGTCGACAACGACCACGGTGTTGCCGTCATCCACCAGATCGCGCATCACGCCTACCAGGCCGTCGACATTGGCAGGATGCAAGCCAATCGAAGGCTCGTCCAGCACATAAAGCACACCCGTCGATCGATTGCGCACCACGCGGGCGAGTTGCACGCGCTGGCGCTCACCCGTGGAGAGCGTGGCACCGGCGCGGTCGAGTGAAAGGTAATCAAGGCCCAGGTCGACCAGACGACGGGCCGCACCCAAAAACGAATCGCAGATATCCGTCGCCATGGGCCGCATCTCGACCGGCAAGGATGCGGGCACGCCACGCACCCACTCAATCGCCTCGCCCAGCGTCATGGCCGCCGCCTGCGCCAGATTGATACCGCGCACTTGGGGCTGGCACGCAGCCTCGGAAAGACGCGTGCCACCACAGTCACGGCATGCTCCCTCGCGCAAAAAGCGCGCAACGCGTTTTAAGCCCTTATCGTCCTTAACCTTGGCGAGCGCATTCTCGACGGTATAGACGGCGTTGTAATAGGTAAAGTCGAGCGGCGTAGCACCCTCGCCGTTTTTGGGAACGTAGAGAATGTGCTTCTTAACCGCTGGACCATGGAACACGATGTCGCGCTCTTGAGGCGTGAGCTGGTTAAACGGCACGTCGGTGCGCACGCCCATCTCACCTGCCACCTGCTTCATCAGATCCCACATGAGCGTACCCCAGGGAAGCACCGCGCCTTCGTTGATGGTCTTTGACTCGTCGGGCACCAGACTCGCCTCGTCCACCTCGCGCATGACACCAGTGCCGCCGCAGGTAGAGCACGCGCCGCCGCTGTTAAAGGCAAGGTCCTCGGCACCCGGCGCGTAGAACTCGCGGCCGCATGCGGGGCACGTGAGCGATAGGCCAGCAGCAACGTTAAGGCTCGGCTCCACGCGCGCCCCGCAGTGCGGGCACACGTGATGGGCACAACGGCTAAAGAGCAGACGCAGGCTATTGTTGAGCTCGGTCATGGTGCCAAAGGTCGAGCGCACGCCCGGTACGCTCGGACGCTGGTGCAGCGCGAGCGCCGCCGGCACGTGCAAGACCTCATCCACCTGGGCATGTTCGGCCTGCGTCAGACGACGGCGAGTATAGGTGCTGAGCGCCTCCAGGTAACGGCGCGAGCCCTCGGCATAAAGAACCCCCAGCGCCAGCGAACTCTTGCCCGAACCCGACACGCCGGCAATGCCCACAAGCTTTCCCAGCGGAATATCGATATCGATGTCTTTAAGGTTATGAACGCGCGCGCCACGCACCTCGATAGCCTGCGGGCTCATCTTCTGTTCCGTCACCTTTATCACCCTACTCATGCCATAAAACTCGATCGCGAACGTACGCGCCCAGCATGGGCACGGTAAACCGGACGAGGCCGTATCCGGCAGCCTCGATGACGCGCTCGCGAATCAGGCTTGCGCGATATTTACTCGCCCAGCTCTGGGTACGATCACAACGCTCAATGATATCCGCCATGCGCGTCGGTTCGCCCTCGTCAACCGCCATAGCCTCGATAAAAAGGCGCTGTGGACTGCGCAGCCCGTAATACAGGGGCGCGTCAACCGCTTCGTAGAACTCGGAGACGGCATCCGCATGGCCATCCTCGACATCGCGCCTTTCGATGACCTGCGAGCCGCGTCGAACAGCAGACCGCCACATGTAATAGCCCACCAGCTGAACCATGTAGGGATGCCCCATGCTCTTGTGTGCCGCAAGGTCCGCCGTCTCCGCGTCAACGTGAAGACCAGCGTCTTTGACCGTCTGGATATATGAATCGCGCACCTTGGGCAAAGAGATCGCCCCCAACGTACGCTGCTGGGCACGCCGCAAAAACGTCACGCTCGGCTCTTCGAGCAGATCGTCAACCATACTGGGTAAGCCGGCGAACACCAGCGCAAGACCGCGCTGGTCGCTATCGGACAAGCCCGTGGCATCCTGGTCTCCGAGCACCTGCTGATAGAGAACGGCAAGAGCCGCCAGTTCCTCGATAGACGCAGATTGCGCCTCGTCAATCGCAAACAGTATGCCCTTGCCTGGACCGAGCTTCTTGAGGCGCTCGTTGACCAGCCCTCGTAACGTCTCGCCCTTTGCTCGCGCCGCCTCGACCGACATCCGGCCAAACGACGGCCCGAACTCCATTGACGTCACAACGGGTTTATTCGAGCGAAGCGCGTCGGCTAAGCGGTCGCATAAGCCAAGCGAAGCGGAATCAGAGATAACCGACCATCCGCGCTCGCTGGCTAGACGTTGCAGCTCCCGCAGGAGAACCGTCTTGCCGCAGCCGCGGTTTCCCGTAATGAGCATGAGCCTACCCGGCGCTCCGGCGCCGTTGTCGAGTCCTTCCTCGAAATCTTCGATGACCGACTCTCGACCGATGAGCATCGGAGGCCGCTTGCCTGCCGTTGGCTTAAAGGGATTTGGATTCATGTCGGCCTCCTCGGATCGGTAAACCCTGGTAACAGTTATACCAACTTATACCGAGTTATACCAATTAAATGCGGTAAAGAGTCTGACCCTCTATCACCTATGGCCGAAAAACTCGGCGTCTGCTGCTCGCCAGGGGCGGAAGGTGGCGGGATCGACCTTTACGTGAGCTGCGGCGGATACGTCGTACCATTTGACCGTGTAGCCGGCGCCGTGAGAGCAAAAGACCGAGTCGGGCGTGTTGGGCAGATCGGCCTCGGGCTCATAGGCGGCCGTCTCGATTACGCACTCGGCATCATGACAAGCCGCATAGCCGGCAAACTCTAGGTACAGATGACCGCGACCGCTCGTGTAGGCAGCCACCTCCAGCGCGTAATCCTGTACCTCAGATGCCGGCACGCGACCCACAAGCTTCGCCCGGTCTCCCGCCATCGTCGGCGGCTCGTACTCGGCACCCATACGCGTGGCATCCGAGAGCGCCCGACCCACGCACTCCCCCGGCACCTCGAGCTCAAAGCGATACCACGGCTCCAACAGCACCGCCGCGCCGGCCTCGCGCGCCTGCATCAAACCCTGGCGAATCGCGCGGTACGTGGCCTGGCGAAAATCGCCGCCCTCGGTATGTTTGGCATGCGCACGGCCACCCGTGAGCGTAATGCGCACATCGGTGATGGGCGAGCCGGTCAGCACGCCCAGGTGATCGCGCTCCATGGCGTTGGTGAGCGCCAGACGTTGCCAGTTAAGATCGAGCTCATCGGTCGAGGTCACGGTGCCAAACTGCACGCCCGAACCCGCTGGCAACGGCTCCAGACGCAGATGCACCTCGGCATAGTGGCGCAGTGGCTCAAAGTGGCCCACGCCCTCGACCGGCTGCGAAATGGTCTCCTTATAGAGGATGCCGCCGGGCTCAAACGCAATCGAAAGACCGAAGCGATCGGCCAGCACCCGCTGCACGACCTCGAGCTGCACCGCCCCCATGAGCTGCAGATGTATTTGTTCAAGATGCGTATTCCAGTTTACGCCGAGCATGGGATCCTCGTCCGCCAGCTCAGTCAGTGCTTTGAACACCGTATGGACATCGTGCTCGTTCGGCAGCACCGTATAGGTGAGGACCGGCGCAATGACGGGCGCATCGCCCGCGGGCTCCGCGCCCAGGGCGTCCCCTGGGCGAACGTGCGCAAGACCCGTCACGGCGCAGATGCCACCAGCGGCAACTTCCTGGGCAAGCTCGTATTTCTCGCCGTTATAGATGCGCACCTGGTCGATCTTTTGCTCCCATGCCTCGGCGCCGGAACGTCCGTCAATCATCTGCTTGGCATGCAGCGTGCCGCCGGTCACTTTAACCCAAGCCAAGCGCTCGCCACGATCCCCGCGGCTGACACGATAGACGCGCGCGGCAAACTCAGGAAGCCATGCCTGTTCACGCATCAGCGCGCATATGCCGTCCAGCAGCTCGTCCACGCCTTGGTCCTTGAGCGCCGAGCCGGCAAAACAGGGAAAGAGCTTGCACTCGGCAACCATGCGCGACAGCGTTGCGACAGAAAGCTCGCCCGCTTCAAAAAACTCCTCGAGCGCCGCCTCGTCCAACGCAGCAGCGTCCTCCTGAACGGCGCCGCCCGCCAGCAGTTCGTTGGCATCCAGGCAGCCCTCGGAAAGACGTTGCCTAAGTTGTGCCAGCAAAACATCGCGGCCGGGATTCTCCAAATCGATTTTGTTGATAAAGATGAACGTCGGAATGTCATAGCGCGCAAGCAGGCGCCACAGGGTTTCGGTATGCCCTTGCACGCCGTCGTTGGCGCCCACAACCAAAATCGCGTAGTCGAGTGCGCGCAGCGTGCGCTCCGCCTCGGCAGAAAAATCGACATGCCCCGGCGCATCCACGAGCATGACGTGGGTATCGCCGTGGTCGAGCACGGCCTGCGACGAGAAGATCGTGATACCACGCTCGCGCTCAATTTCGTTCGTATCCAGATGCGAATCGCCATCGTCCACGCGGCCGCGCTTGCGAATGCGACCCGCGTTGAACAGCATGGCCTCGGCCAACGTGGTCTTGCCGGCATCGACATGCGCCAAGATTCCAACGACCATCTGCTTCGACATGGCTCTCCTCTTATTACAAGCCCATCGCACGCGGCAACGGGCGTTCACGCTCCACACTGGATGATACAATTTACGGGCCGGCGGGCGAAGCGGGC
>CABSNS010000055.1:0-7457 GCA_902479105.1 uncultured Collinsella sp.
GAGACGGCGCCGACCACGCAGTCGACCCCCAGGCCGGAGAGCCTCTTCTGCAGGTCGAACCCCGTGACCCCGGACTCGTACACGCACCTGGCCCTGGGGTCCACGGAACGGACCCACTCCGCGACGGCGCCGGCGTCGTAGCCGAAGGTCGCGGCACGTACCTCCCCGGTCATGACGTCGAGGGAGACGGCCTTTATCGAGCGGGCGTGGACGTCGAGGCCGATGAAGGTGGTAGTATCGAGCATGGGAGCCCCTTCCATGAATGCGGCGTGGCCGCCACGGTTGGATTAGACACTCACCATTGTCGGCCTAATCCGCGGTCTTTCATGCAGCAGGGGCTCTCAATGTTTTTATGTCCTGCTCATATCGTCTCTGCCGGCAGTTAAGGAACGTCCCTAAGTGCCGGGTTTTGAGGAGGTTGGCATGCTCAATGCGATGATTTGGGCGCTTGCCTGTTTTGGTGTTGTTGCTGCCGATATAGCCCTGAGCGTGGTTCTGTTTTCAGCTCTCGATGCCGTGTCGGCGCTGACGGGTTTCCCGATCGACAATCTCGATATCCAATGGTTCCAGGCTGCCGCTCAGACGGCGTCATTTTTGATGGCGCTGCTGTGGTGGCGTTATCTGTGGCCCCGCTCCTTCATGGCGCGCCGGCAAGGCGAGCGCCCGCTTGGCGGGGGAGCAGGCAAAGCATGGAGGCGCATCGCCTGCGTTATCGTGATCGGCCTTGCCCTGCAGGTGGTCGTTGGCTACGTGACCGACGCTGTGCTGTCGCTGTTGCCCGAGGCGGCGGCCGATTACAGCGAACTTGTCGAGGAGACGGGCATGGGCGACACGAGCTATCTGGCCGTCCTGACCACGGTGATCGGCGCTCCGTTTTGCGAGGAGCTGCTGGTGCGCGGTATCATTTTTGAGTTTTCGCTCCGAGCATTTAACCCGCAGTGCCGTCCGCTCTGGAAGCGTCGGCGTCGCGCGCGGGCGCCAGACGTCGCCATGGTGCCCTGGGCGGCGCCGGACAAGCGAGGCATCGTCGCGGCGATTGTGCTGCAGGCGGCTATCTTTGGCTTAATGCATATGAACTGGGTGCAGGGCTGCTACGCCGGCGCCGCCGGTCTGGTCTTTGGCTGGGTGCTCGTGACCACCGGAAAGCTCCGCTACACGATCCTGCTGCATTTTGCCTTTAACGCCGGGTCGTATCTCATGACGTTGCTGTGGTTTGTGAACACGCCGCTCGACGTTGTGGTCACGGTTGGCATCGCCGGCTTTGTGCTGGTAGAGGCGATGCACTCGCTGCTTCGATTGCGCATTCCCGTGTCGCGCGAAGCTGATCGGTCTGAGTAATAACGCCTTTAATTAGACCGATGCGTCCTGAACGCACCTGGCGTTTCGCCGAATGCTTCTTTAAATTTTGAGTAAAAGAATGACATGTTGGAGATGCCGACTTTTCGGGCTACATACTGCACACTGCGCTCGGTGTTATTGAGAAGATATGCCGCCTCTGTGAGCTGCTGGTTGAGCTTGATTTGCGAAAACGTTTTGCCGGTTTTTTGCTTGATCAAGCTGCTGAGATAGCTGGTGCTATAACCCGTATCGCTCGCAATGCTTTCGAGTGTGCAGTCGCCGTAGCTTCGCTCAATATGATTCAGAATCGACACGATGCGTTCGTCCGACATGATCGCCTGGTTATCAGTTGCGGAGCGTCGGTACAGTCCTCGAATGAGAACAAGGAATAGGCTGACGGCGAGGTGCCTCATGAGTTCATTGGAATAGGCATCTTTAAAGTGATATTCGATAAAGAGCATCTCGATGAGGCGTCGCGCATGTCGGGCGTATTCCTCTGGAAGAATGAGATATTTTCGGGCCTCGCGGTTTTTGGACACAAAATCAAATAGAAGATTCGTTAATGGTGACGCGCCGGGTAGCTGGCTCAGGAACAACGAATCGAACATTTCTTTTTTGAAGACGATCGAAATGACGATATCATGCTCGCCCTTAACGTATGGAACGCTTCTGACTACGCCGGTGTTGCAAATGAGCACGTCGCCCTTTTTAAGGAGTAGTCGCCGTCCGTTGACGATAAACGTGCAGACGCCGTCGTACACGTAGTTAAGCTCCATATCCCGATTGATATGAGGAGGAATATCGGTAAAGCGCGACTCCTTGATAAGGCCCACGGGGTTTTCGTCGAGAGTTTCTTTCCAATCAAACAGATAGACCTCTTCGCCGTTAATGGTTGTGGTTTCCACCCTGTTATATCGCGGGCTGAGTTCTCCCGGATGTGTGCGATGCCACTCTTCGGTCTCGGTATGCGTATAGAGCAGCTGTTTGAGATTCGAATCCATGGGGTGCTCCAGGGGTGAACGGTAGAATCGATGCCTTAAACGGTATTATATCTAAAAAAATGTTATAAACCCACGCTTTCTATGCGATATCTTATGCATCTTGTTCTTCCTAGTATTGGGTTATCCGCTGGAGCATCCGATCAAGGAGGGCAAATGAGTAAGTTAAAACATGGGTTTGACTCCGACTTTTTATGGGGCGGAGCCATATCGTGCTCGCAGGCCGATGGTGCCTGGAATGAGGGCGGAAAGGGAAAGTCGACGCAGGATTGTCGATGGCTGGATGGTACCTGGACTCATGACCAGATTGAGGACAAGCATCAAAACAACCCCTTCTGCCATGACGAACTAATGAACGCTCTCGCAGATGATGGTGTTGAGTTCTACCCGTTTAGGCGCGGTAACGACTTCTATCATCACTACCGTGAGGACATCGCGCTTTTTGCGGAGATGGGCCTCAAGCTGTTCCGCACTTCTATTTGCTGGAGCCGAATCTATCCTAACGGAGATGATCTTGAACCTAACCGCGAAGGCATCGAGTGGTATCGAAGCATGCTGGGTGAGTGCAAAAAGCACGGCATTAAAACCTTCGTCACCATGCTCCACTATGACATCCCGGTAAATCTTGTCACCACATATGGGGGATGGAAGAATCGCAAGACGATTGATTTCTTCGCCCGCTATGTCGAGACAATCGTTACGGAATTGGGCGATCTGGTCGATTTCTGGCTGCCTTTTAACGAGTTCAATGCAGCGCGTTTTTCGCCTTGGGACGGGGTCTGTCTGGTCAAAGACGAAGAGGGGGAGAACTTCGATCGAGCCATCTTCCAGTGCCTGCACCACGAGTTCGTTGCCAATGCGCGTGCCGTCGAGATTGTCCATCGTCTTTCGCCCGATACTCCCGTTGGCGGCATGATCGCTCGATTCTGTACGTATCCCGCCACCTGCCGTCCCGAAGATAACATGCAGGCTATTCACGACGACCAGTATTCCAACTGGTTCTATACGGACGTGATGGCTCGTGGAAAATACCCCGCTTATATGAATCGCTATTTCGACGCGTGCGATATCGAGATTCAAATGGAGCCGGGCGATGAAGAGCTCATCGCTCGCAACACGGTCGACTTCCTGGCCTTCTCGTACTACTTTTCCCAGGTATCCACCTGCGATCAGGGATGGGAGAAGACTGCGGGAAATCTGGTCATGGCAAACAAGAACCCTTATCTCGAGACGAGTGAGTGGGGCTGGCAGCTCGATCCCATTGGCCTGAGGGTTACCCTTAACCAGATGTATGACCGCTATGGGCTGCCCCTGTATATCGCCGAGAACGGCCTCGGTACATCTGATGTAGTCGAGGAGGATGGCAGCATCCACGACGAGTATCGAATCGATTATTTGCGCCAGCACATAAAGTGCCTTAAGGAAGCAGTGATCGATGGCGTTGACGTGCGCGGATACATGATCTGGGGATTCATTGACCTTGTTGCCTGCGGTCCTCTTACGATGGACAAGCGCTACGGGCTTATCTATGTCGATCTGGATAATTGCGGCAACGGCACTGCGGAGCGCTCGCGTAAAGACTCTTTCTATTGGTATCAGAAATGTATCGCCACTAATGGCGAGGATCTTGGGTAGGAGTGATTGTCGTGGCAGACAAGAAGGAACTGGCCGCTCGTGTCCTCGAGCTCGTGGGCGGCGCCGATAACGTTGTTATGGCAACGCACTGCATTACAAGGCTCAGATTCAACCTGAAGGACGATAGCAAGGCAGATCTGGAGGCCCTTAAGACGCTTGACGGCGCCTTGGGCGCGCAGGTTAAAGACGGGCAGTGGCAGGTTATCATCGGCGCCAGCGTGGGGTCGGTATATGACGAATTGGAGCCCATGCTAGGTGACAGGATGGGTGGCGAGGTCTCCGCCGACGCCGAGCAGCCTGAGCTCCAAAAAGGTTCGGCTCGCGTATTCGATATCATCACCGGCATCTTCTCCGCTATCATTCCCGCACTGGTGGCGGGAGGCATCGTAAAGGGCATCCTGGCTGCTATCGCGGCTTTTGGAATCGACACGGGTGCCGGCGACTTTGCGATATTCAATATGATTTCGGATATCCCGTTCTAC
Organism: uncultured Collinsella sp.; assembly: GCA_902479105.1. Taxonomy (GTDB): domain Bacteria; phylum Actinomycetota; class Coriobacteriia; order Coriobacteriales; family Coriobacteriaceae; genus Collinsella. Next base: position 4,454 of record CABSNS010000055.1, read on the forward strand.
TTCTTGCCGTTTTTGCTGGCAATGTCTACAGCTGATAAGTTCCGGGTCAACCGTTCGCTTGCGCTTTGTGTTGCCGGATCGCTGATGTACCCGACCATTGTCAACGCTGTCGGTACGGGCGAGACGCCCCTTGCGCTGTTCGGTTTTGCGGTGCCGATTTTTAGCTACGCCGATTCCGTGTTCCCGGTTATCTTTGGCGTCATTGGCTTGTCTTTTGTATATCGCGCAATCGACAAAGTCGTGCCGGATCTTTTTAAGCTCGTTGTCGTTCCGGCGCTCTCCCTTGCTATCGTGATTCCCGTCAACCTGTTTGTGCTCGCTCCGATTGGTGCCTGGTGCGGTCTTGGTCTTGCCAACGGTATCGTTTGGCTATTCTCGACGTTAGGCCCCGTTGCCGGTTTTCTGCTGGGCTTCTTTATGCCGCTTATCGTGCTCTTCGGCATGCACCAGTCAACGAGCCCCATCCAGATTTCCAATATCGCAACGCTTGGGTATGACTATCTGCTCCCGATCTCTTTCTGCCATAACCTCGCCGAAAGCGGTGCGTCTTTTGGTGCGGCCCTGCGCATGACCGATGAAAAGCTCAAGTCCGCTGCGATGACGTGCGCCTTCTCGGCATTTATGGGAATTTCCGAGCCCGCCTTGTTTACCGTTCAGGTTCCTAACAGGACTCCGCTTATCGCTGCGATGATCGCGGATGGCATTGGCGGCGCGCTCACCGTTGTTCTGGGCGCTAAGTGCTTCGGCTTTGTTATGCCTGGCATTACCTCGTTGCCCGTTTATGCCGATCCAAGCGGCAATCCCATGAACCTGATCATGATTGTCGCCTGCATCGCTTTGACTTGGGTTATCTCTGCGGCGCTCTCGTTTGCGCTCTATGGTCGTTTTGACAAAAAGTAACGACGTTTTGAGATAGACAATATTAATCGGCCGCTCGCCGGGGAATCGTTTTACGACGCCCCGGCGAGCGGCATTTCATTGGTGGGGGCGTGTGTGCCGCCAGCGGCGGCATGCCGCCTCGCCGCGCTAGTTGCGCCTGCCGCCTCCGTTGGCACCCTGGCGGCCCTGTGCCGCGCGATTGCGACCGGCAGTGTTCTGCGCGCGGGACATACCGCCGTATCCCTTGCTGCCCTTAGACCCCTTGCCGGCACCACCAGCGCCACCGTGGGCCTTGCCGCCCTTCTTGCCGGTGCCGTGTCCGCCGCCGGCAGACGTCTCGCCCGGGCGCGGCGGCACGGGACGGATCAGGCAATGCTTGGTGTAGCCGATCAGGTCGCGGCGGCCAGCCTTTTCCAGCGCCTCGCGTACCAGCTTGTAGTTCTCGGGCTTGCGATACTGGATGAGCGCGCGTTGCATGGCCTTCTCGTGCGGGTCGCGCGCTACATAGATCGGCTCCATGGTGCGCGGGTCCACGCCGGTGTAGTACATGCACGTCGACATGGTGGACGGGGTGGGGTAGAAGTCCTGCACCTGTTCGGGCATGTAGCCCATGTCGCGCACGGCTTCGGCAAGGTCCACGGCTTCCTTCATCGTCGAGCCGGGGTGGCTCGAGATCAGGTACGGCACCACATACTGCTTGAGTCCGTATTCGCGGTTCAGGCGCTCAAATTTACGGCAGAACGCGTCGTAGACGGCGCGGCTCGGCTTGCCCATCACGGACAACACCGCGTCGCTCACGTGCTCGGGCGCTACGCGCAGCTGGCCCGAGACATGGTGCTCCAGCAGCTCGCGCAAAAACTCGTCCGAGGCGTCGGCCATGGTGTAGTCAAAGCGGATGCCGCTGCGGACGAAGACCTTCTTGACGCCCGGCAGCTGGCGCAGGTCTCGCAGCAGCTGCGTGTAGCCGCTCTCGTCGACCACCATGTTCTTGCACACACTCGGCCACAGGCAGCGCTTGTTCTTGCACACGCCGTGCTTGAGCTGCTTGTCGCAGGCAGGGCGGCTAAAGTTGGCCGTCGGCCCGCCCACGTCGTTGATGTAGCCCTTAAACTCGGGATCGCGTGTGAGCAGCTCGGCCTCGCGCATGATCGAGTCGTGGCTGCGCATCTGCAGCACGCGGCCCTGGTGGAAGGTGAGCGCGCAAAATGAGCACTCGCCAAAACAGCCGCGGTTGGAGCTAATGGAAAACTTGATCTCGGCAAAGGCCGGCACTCCGCCCGCCGCATCGTAGTCGGGATGCCAATCGCGTGCGTAGGGGAGTTCGGCCACCTCGTCCATCTCATCGGTGGTGAGCGTCGCCGACGGCGGGTTTTGCACCACATAGACGCTGTTGGGGTAGGGCTCTACCAGGCGGTGTCCGGTGATGGGGTCCATATTCTGCTGCTGCACGTTAAAGCTGCGCGCGTAGTTGAGCTTATCGGCGGCAAGGTCGTCCCAGCTGGGCAGCAGATCGTAGTCGTAGACCTCGTCGAGCGAACCCGTGCGGTATACGGTGCCGTTGATATAGGTGATCTGATCGACGGGCAGTCCCGCGTCGAGCGCGTCGGCGATCTCGACGATCGCGTGCTCGCCCATGCCGTAGATGAGGATGTCGGCGCCCGAGTCGAGCAGTGCCGAGCGCTTGAGCTTGTCCTGCCAGTAGTCGTAGTGGGCCAGACGGCGCAGGCTCGCCTCGATGCCGCCGATGATGATGGGGGCGTCCTTGAACGTCTGGCGGATGAGATTGCCGTAGACCGTGACGGCTCGGTTGGGACGGTGCCCCTCCTCGCCACCGGGGGTATAGGCGTCGGTGTGGCGGCGGTGCTTGGTCACCGAATAGTGGTTGACCATGGAGTCCATATTGCCGGCGCTGACGAGAAAGCCCAGGCGCGGCTCGCCGAGCACGGTGATGCTGGCGGGGTCGGTCCAGTCGGGCTGGCAGATAATGCCCACTTTGTAGCCGTGCGCGTCGAGGACGCGGCTGATGATGGCCATGCCAAAGCTGGGGTGGTCCACGTAGGCGTCGCCGCAGATGTAGACCTGTCTCTTATACACATCTGACGCTGCCGACGAATTAGACGGTGTA
>CABSNS010000056.1:0-7320 GCA_902479105.1 uncultured Collinsella sp.
AGCTCACCGGTATCGAACGAGCCCTCGGAGGCAACACTGCCCGTTTGCGCATACGAAAGGCGCCTGAGCGTCGTGCGAATGCGCGCGAGCAGTTCCTCGACCGAAAACGGCTTGGTCAGATAGTCGTCGGCGCCGGCATCGAGCGCGCGAATCTTGTCCGCGTCCTCGCTGCGCGCCGAGACCACGATAATCGGCATGCCCGACCATGCGCGCACCGACTCCACCACCTTGACGCCGTCCATATCGGGCAGGCCTAGATCGAGCAGCACAATGCTCGGTGCCTGCGATGAGGCGGCGGCGATGGCGGCATGGGCAGTCTCAACGGCCATATGACGCAAGCCGTGCGCCTCGAGCGCGGCAACAATAAGATTGCGAACGGCAGGGTCGTCCTCAACGACCAAGATGAGCGGTTTTACGGCAGAGTTCGGCACGGCGCTACTCCTTATCAAACGAAACGTCGGCGGCAGGAAGCTCAATCGTAAAGACCGAGCCGTGCGGGTCCGCCGCGGCAACCTCTATGCTACCGCCATGCGCCAACGCAATGGAACGGCAGAGCGAAAGACCCAGGCCAACGCTGCGGTGGCTGTCGGCCAGACCATGGTTGGCGGTATAGAACGACTCAAAGATCCGCTCGCGGTCCTCGGGTGCGATGCCCGGACCATCGTCGGCCACCGAGCACGCCACGCGTCCATCGTCGACGCTAATCGAAATCATGATATGCGAGCCTGCGGGCGTATAGGTGATGGCGTTGTTCACCAGATTGACCACCAGCTGCACCATCAGGCGCGCATCGACGTTGACGAGCGCCGGCTCATCGCACGCCATCACCTTAAGGTCGTGCTCGCGCACGGCCGGACTTACGTGGCGCAGCGCCTCCTCGACGATATCGTCCATGAGCTCGAGTGTGGTCGACAGGCGCATGCCGCCACCCTCGAGCTTGGTGATGGCGAGCAGGTTCTCGACGGTGGCGTTGAGCCATTGCGCATCCGAGCGAATGGAAAGGAGCAGGCCGCGGCGCGTCTGGGCATCGAGCACCGCGGTGCCGGTCGAGCCCTGATCGAGCAGGACATCGGCATTGCCCGAAATACTGGTGAGCGGCGTACGCAGATCGTGCGAGATGGAGCGCAGCAGGTTGGCGCGCAGCTGCTCATTTTTGGCGAGCACCGCCGCCTCCTCGCGGGCCTCCATGGCGCGGGCGCGATCGAGTGCCAGCTCGCCTTCGCTCACGATGGCATCGGCAAGTGTTCGCTCCTCGTGCGTCAGCACGTCGGGCTCGGCAACGATAGCCAGCACGCCCACCACCGAGGCGGGGTCGCCCGAGCGCGCGAAGCCGTCGCCTGTGCGAACCGTCAGGTAGATGCCATAAAACGCCGAGCCGCCAAACGTGGCGTCGAGCGGCGTTCCCACATAGGCGGATGCCGAGAGCCGCGGCGGCATCTGCGGCGCCAGTTCGTGCACCGGTGCGGCATCGCCCACGGCCGTGTATGTCGCACGCGGCAGCAGGTCATCGCCCTCGGCGTCGGCGCTGTACCACACGACCGGACAGCCCGAAAGACGCGCCAGCTGCGTTGCCATGGCGTGAACGATCTGCTGCTCGTCGGCGCACCGCTGTAGCATACGGTTGGTCTCGAGCACCATATGCGTGCGACGGTCGCTGGCGGCAGCCTGTGCCAAGGCACGGCGCAGGGCCAACGCAATCGAGCTCGATACAAGCGAGACCACGAACATGATGAAGAACATGCCGGGATAGCCGCGGTCGATAAGCGACAGCGAGTAGCGCGGGTCGACAAACAAGAAGTTGTAGAGCGCCACGGCGGCAGCCGAGCTCAGCAAGCAATACAGGCGACTCCAGGTAAAGAATGCGCACAGCTGAACGGCGAACACATAGACGATCATGATGCTCGGCGCGAGACCCGGATGGTCGAGCAGCGCGCCCACAATCGTCGCCGCGACCAGCAGCCCCACCGATACGCAGGCGTCATACAGAGGAGTGCGGCGCGTCAGCGTTGTGCGCCGCCACCAAAAGCTATCGGCAATATCGCCGTCCGTACGGACGTCCATCAGTGCCCCGCCCCTCTCTCAAAAACAAAAACCACCACAAAGGGACAGGCACCTTTGTGGTGGTTTCCCTTGTGGTGGTTCCAAGTGTATAGCCTTTGCAACCGGCGGTCGCTAGACAAACAGCACGTGCGCGAGCAGGGCACACACGCACACCGCTCCAAATACCAGCGCCACGATCGAGATCACGCGGTCGGCCATATCCATGTTGGCACGGTTCGTCAAAAACCGATCTTCGGCGGCGTCGGCGCGTGCCTCACGTACCAGCTCGGCAACCACCTCGCGGCCATCAAGCATCTTTGCATCCATGTTTGCCTCCCCGGTCTCAATCTTGTCCATCGAAAACCAACTCCATGCAACCTGTCGGCGCCTACGGCCGCTCGTTGGGAGCCAGGCGCTGCATCTTGTTCACGGCCTTGAACTTGGTGAACAGCGGCACGTACTCAAAGCTCACGTTGGAGTTCTCCAAGCCGTACCAGCGCGCGGGCGTGCCGGCGGCGCGGCGGATGATGTACTTGAGCGTGATGGCCGTACGCTCGCTCGGCTCCACATCGCTTTCAGGCGCCAGAAGCTTACGAATCAGGACGAACTTGAACGTGCCGATGTTACCCGGATCCTTGTAGACCGAGTAGTCATGCGTCTGCGGCGGCAGCTCGCCGGTGGCAGCCAGGTCCTGAACGACCTGGCGCAGGTAGGCATTGACGCGCTGGTTGATCTTGTAGCCCAGGTACAGATGCACGCGGAACACGTAGTCGGTACCGAACGTCTCGACCGAATAGGCAAAGGTGTGCGGTTCGTCCATGGTCTCGACATTCACAAACCACCAGGCGCGAGCGCGCTTGGGATGCTTGTCCAAGATCGAATAGACGATATCGCGGTCGATGTAGTCGGTATGGGTGTCCTTGGTCAGGTACACGACGTTGTCGCTCATGCGCTCGTAACGGTCGTCGTCGCGCAGGCGCTTGAGCTGCGGCAGGTAGCTGCGCAGCGGCAGCAGCGTAAATTGGCGCTGCTCAACAGCCGTACCATTGTACCAGCACACCATGATGCCCATGATGAGCGCGGCCATGAGGATGGTGAAATAGCCGCCGTGGAAGAACTTGGTGAGCGAGCTCACGAAGAAGAAGCCTTCGAGCAAAAGGAAGAAGGCCGCGAAAATCCACGGAGCAACCTTGAGCTTGCGCTCCTCGTGCAGGTAGAAGAAGAGCAGCAGCGTGGTGCACATCATAGTCAGCGTAATGGCAAGGCCGTAGGCGGCTTCCATATGCGCCGAGTTCTGGAACAGCAGCACCACGATGACGCAGCCCACGAGCATGACGTTGTTGACCATGGGGATGTAGAGCTGGCCCTTGGTCTCGGCAGGGTAGAAGACCTGCATGTGCGGCATGAGGTCCAGACGGCTGGCCTCGGACACCAGCGAGAATGCGCCGGTGATAAGCGCCTGCGAGGCAATGATGGCCGCGACGGTGGAAAGGCCGACGGCAAACGGGCGCAGGCCCGGGGCGAGCATCTGGTAGAACGGGTTGAGATCGGCAATGCCCATGAGCTCGGGGTTGGCAGCGTTGTTCATAAGCCAAGCGCCCTGGCCCATATAGGACAGCAGCAGGCAGCACTTAACGAACGGCCAGGTAGCGTAGATATTGCCGCGGCCGACGTGGCCCATGTCGGAGTAGAGCGCCTCGGCACCGGTGGTGGCGAGGAAGCAGCTGCCCAGAATCATGATGCCCGCGTGGTTGTTGGGGCTCAACAAAAAGGCGATGCCGCGGAGCGGGTTGAGGCACAGCAGCACGGCGGGGTGCTGTAAGACAAAGAACAGACCCGTGCCGCCCAGGAATAGGAACCACAGCGTCATGATGGGGCCAAAGGCGTGACCGATCTTGGCCGTACCGATGCGTTGCACCAAAAAGAGCGCGATGATGATGGCGAGCGTAATGGCGACGACGCGGCCCTGGTCATCGCCCAGCACGGCATGGACCGCCGGGATGGTGCGCAGGCCCTCGATGGCCGTGGTAACGGTAACGGCCGGCGTCAGGATGCCGTCGGCGAGCAACGCGGCGCCACCCAGCATGGCGGGGATGATAAGCCACTTGCCGCAACGCTTGACCAGGCTGTACAGGGCAAAGATGCCGCCCTCGCCATGGTTATCGGCGCGCAGCGAGATGAGCACATACTTGATGGTGGTCAGCAGCGTGACCGTCCACACGACAAGGGAGAGCGCGCCGAGCACGAACTCCTCCGTGACGCTTCCGATGCCGCCGTTGCCGGCAACGAGCGCCTTGGTTACATACATAGGGCTGGTGCCGATATCGCCGTACACCACGCCCAGCGTGACGAGCATCGCCGAGATGCTCACAGGAATCGCAGCGTGCGAGGCTGCCTCCTTGGCCTTTTGTTCCATAAGCCGGTTTCCTCCCAACTTTAATGTTCGAAGGGATTATAGGTAATCGGCCCATGTTTTAATGCACTGTTTTCCCAGCTAGATAAAGATTTATACAGTCTTTAGGCCACCGCGGCGATATGAAGTGTGACAAAGGGACTATCCCCTTGTCACATTCGTCATTTTCCGAGCCAGTTTTTGAACCACCACTCCATGGAGCGGCTCATCTCGGCCATAAAGGGGCTCGTGTGCTTGCGGGTGTAGATATCCACGACGCGCTCCCCCACCTCGCGGGCGTGCGGGCGAAACATCGCATCCATCTCGGCCACCTGCGCATCCATAGTCGCGGCATCCGCACGGCAGTAGCGCTCCTCGTGCACCAGGTTCACCACGGGGTGCGCGATTGCCGGGCGCTCCTTACGGGGCGTGCCGATGATGAGCATCGACAGCGGCATGGTATAGGGCGGCAGATCGAGCAGCTCGGCAACTTCCTCGGCATTCTCGACGATATCACCGATATAGCAGCTCCCCAGACCCAGAGCCTCGGCGGCAACCACGGCGTTTTGCGCGGCAATCACGGCGTCCTGGGCCGCGATGGCAAAGTCGCCCAAACCCGGCGCGCGGCGGGGCGCCTTACCCGTGCGCTCGACAAACTCGGGCTCAAAGCAGCCCACGTGCTCAAACAGATCGATCCACTTGGCATAATCGACCACAAATATTAGTGCCCAGGGCGCCTTGGCGATCATGGGCTGGTGGTCGCACAGGTCGGCCAGACGATCCAGCGTAGCCTGCTCGCGAATGCTCACGATGGAATACATCATCATGGCGCCTGCCGACGGCGCACGGCTCGCCGCATGCAGAATCGCCGCCCGCCGCTCGTCGGTCACCGCCACGGGACGATCGTCGTCATCACGCGCGAAGGCACGCGTGGAGGAACGGTGCTCCAACGTGTCCAGCACCGCATTGCCCGTGGTCTCGACCGGATAGCCACACGTATCCACAGCCTTGGTGCAAACCTGCTCGTTCATCGCCTCATCCTCGCTAATTCTTTAAGAAGCCTTTACGTTTCCGTGTAATTCCCGTCCATTATCGCGCAGGTCGCCACCACATTGCGCCACACCGCCACACGTGCGCGTTAATATGGCTGGTTGTTGTGCGCAGACACCAATTGCAGCGCATATCTTGGTAACAATCGGGTAAACCCCCGCTTTCGTACGTTTTAGTTTGTGAGGAGTCTCAGCATGTTCGCTGCCACCATCTCGCTCGTCGGTCTTGCGGCGACCGTCTACCTTGTCTTGCGCGAGGCCAAGGCCATTCGCGCTCAGTCGGGCACCGTTGCCAAAAGCGCTCTTGGGTGGAGCGTCGCCTTCGGCCTGTTCCAGGTCTTTTTGACTATTTGGGGCGCCGTGGGCCTCGTCGCTCAAAACGAGCCGCTCGCCTTTGTGATGCTCATCCTGACCAACGCCATCCTCACCGGCTGCGCTTGGGCCAGCATCGCACGCGACCGCATCGCCCCGCGCGTCTTTGCGTTCGCCGCGCCCGACGCCCCCGCCCCCACCGGCAAGCTCGCCCGCCTGCGCGGCGCCTTTGTGGGCAAACCGCTCGTCGCCGCCGTCCTGTGCCTGCTGCTCGCCGGCGTCTTTGCGCTGCTGGGCATGGAGGTATCGTCCAACCACGACTTTACCTGGGTCTACCCCCTGTGCATCCTGCTCGAGTGGGCCATCATCACCACGCTCATGGTCGGCTTGTTCTTCCTATTCCAGCGCCACGGCGCAGCCCCCGCGGTCCTGGCCTTTGCCCTCTTTATCCTGGGCATTGCCGAGTTCTTCGTTATCACGTTTAAGTCCATGCCCATCCAGCCGGGCGACCTTTCGGCCATCTCCACCGCCGCCGCGGTCGCCGGCACCGGCTACACCTTCTCCATCTCGCTGTTCTGCGTGCTGTCCATGGGCTTTACCGCCATCGCCATGCTGCTGTGCGAGTACGCCGGCCTGGTGGCACCGCACCGTCAGAAGGGCGCCGCCAACGCCAAGCGCATGCTGCTCACCAATCTGCTCGTCGCCGTGCTGTGCCTAGGCGGCGTGACCGCGCACGTCACGCTCATCGACTACTACAACACCCTCGGCATCACCGTCTACACCTGGCGCCCGCTCGAGAGCTACTGGCGCGAGGGCTACCTACCCGCTTTCATTAGCGCGGCGCAGTCCATTAAGCCGCCCAAACCCGCCGACTACTCCGTCGACGATGCCAAGGCCACGCTCAAAAAGTACGCCAAGGCCTACGACAAGTCCGACGCGGCCAAGAGCGACGAGCGCGCCGCCGCAAAGGAGCAGTTCGACAGCGAGAAGCCCACGGTCATCGCCATCATGAACGAGACCTTCTCGGATCTGTCGATCTACCAGAACATGCGCGCCGGCTACGAGGGTCCGCAGTACTTTAAGAGCCTGTCCAACTGCCTCAGCCGCGGCAAGCTCTACGTGAGCGCCTACGGCGGCGGCACGGCCAATACCGAGTTTGAGTTTATGACCGGCAACTCCATGGCCAACCTGGGCTCGGGCGTGTACCCCTACACCATCTACAACATGGAAACGACCGGGAACCTGGCAGAGCAGTTCAAGTCGCTCGGATATTCCACCACCGCCATGCACCCCAACCACGCGACCAACTGGAACCGCGAGAACGTGTACAAGGACTTTGGCTTTGACCAGTTCCTGTCCATCAACGACTTCCAGGGAGCCGACACCCTGCGCGGCATGGTGACCGACCAGGCGACCTACGACAAGATTCTTGAGCTGCTCGACCAGAACGCCGACCCGCAGTTTATCTTCGACGTGACCATGCAGAACCTGTCTCTTATACACATCTCCGAGCCCACGAGACTCCTG
>CABSNS010000057.1:0-7169 GCA_902479105.1 uncultured Collinsella sp.
CCGTGCCAAACATGGTCTGACGCTTGACGACGATGGGCGGCCACCACTCCTTAAAGCCGCGGCTGGTGTGCGTGTCGAGGAAGAAGTTAATGAGGGCGCGCTCCAGGCGGGCGCCGGCGCCACCGAGAACGGTGAAGCGGCTGCCAGAGAGCTTGTTGCCGCGCTCGAAATCGAGAATGTCGAGATCGGTGCCCAGATCCCAGTGCGGCTTAAAGTCGAAGTCGAACTCGCGCGGGGTGCCCCAACGACGGCGCTCAATGTTCTCGTCCTCATCCTTGCCGTACGGCGTGGCCTCGCAAGGAATGTTGGGCAGGTGAGCCATGAAGTCGTACTGCTCCTGCTCGAGAGCAGTACGGCGCTCGGCCAGACCGTCAATCTTCTCGTTGACGGCGCGCACGGCCTCCTTGGCGGCCTCGGCCTCGTCCTTCTTGCCCTCCTTCATCAGGGCGCCGATCTTCTTGGACTCGGCATTGCGCGTAGCCTGGAGCTCCTCGACCTCGGTGATGACGGCACGACGCTCGTCGTCGAGCTCAAAGAACTTCTCGCGATCCCAAGACGTCTGGCGGTTAGCCATGGCGACATCGATGGCATCGGGGTTCTCGCGAACAAACTTGATATCAAGCATTAGATCCTCCGGCGATATACATTCCATTTAGGTTGCAACCTTGTACATGTATGGGCAAGTATATACTTATGAGCGTTTACGACCCAACTCAACTACGCAAGAAGGCACCCAATGGACGCAGTTTTTTCCTTTTTGTTTGGCACCCGCACCGGTTTTGCCATCCTTTTCGCCGGCGGCATCCTGTTATTTGCGATTCTTGCCTTTGTAATGGAGAAGCGCACCCATAAGATGTACGTCGACCGCGGACCCAAGTCCGAGGATGAGGAAGACAGCTTCTGGGACTAACCTGCCAAAAAAGGGCCAGGTTTATTTTGGTCGGTTTTATCTGGGCAAACGCAAGCGCCCCGCAACTGGAATTGAGCCAGTTGCGGGGCGCTTTTCGCTAAAAGGACAAAACTGCAGGAAAACCTTCCAAAATAAACCTGTCCCTTTTTGGTCGGTTTTATTGGAGGGTTGCGTCAATTGCCTTGACCAAGGCGCTGCGCATGCCGGCATCCTCGAGCGCGACGACGCCCTTGATGGTAGCACCGCCGGGCGAGCACACGGCATCCTTCATCGCTGCGGGATGCTGACCGGTTGCAAGCTGCAACTTTGCCGTACCCAGCACCATCTGGCTCACAATGCGATAGGCATCGGCGCGCGGAATACCGTGTTTGACGGCCGCATCGCCCAGAGCCTCGATCGCCATGGCGACAAACGCCGGGGCGCAACCGCCCACGGTACCGCCCACAAACAGCAGACTCGAATCGAGCTCGACCACCGTGCCAAGCTTGCCAAGCAGATCAAGCACCACTACGCTCTGCTCATCACTAAGCGTGGAAGCCTTCTCGCAAGCGATGACGCCCTCGCCCACCGAAACCGGCGTGTTGGGCACCGTCGAGATATGCGCGACGCCCGGCAGGACCTGCTCCCACTTGGCACTGTCCCAGGTCCAGGCAACCGACAGAACGACCTTTTTGGCAAGAGCATCCTTGAGCGGGGCGAATATCTTCTCGATCATATACGGTTTGACCGCAGCGACCACGATATCGGATGCGGCGACAACCTCGGCGGCATCGTGGCAGGCGACCATGCCGCGCGCCTCGCAGCGCTCAACCAGTGCGTCGTAGCGACCCGCGCAGGCGCACATGTCGCTCGCAGCTACACCGGCAGCGATCCAGCCATCGGCCATAGCGCTCGCCATATTGCCAAAACCGACAAACCCAATCTTCATATCTCATAGTCCTCTCAGACACGCTCTTCAAAAACGAAAGCTATTGTCCCACGCCATTGTTTCGTATTGCCGACCTATTTGTGATACGGCTCGCCACGACTGATCTTGCAGGCACGGTAAATCTGCTCTAGCAGCACCACACGCGCCAGGTTATGCGGCAAGGTAATGCGTCCAAAGCTGAGCATCTCGTCGGCGCGGGCGCGCACGTCATCGCTCACGCCGTCCGATCCGCCGATTACAAAGGCGATGTCGCTGTTACCACGCAGCATAAGATCGTCGAGCCGCGCCGAGAGCTCCTCACTCGAACGCTCCTTGCCCTCGATAGCCAGCAGGATCACATGCGCCCGAGACGGCAATGCAGCAAGAATTGCCGCCCCCTCCTTGTCGCGCGCGGCATCCACGCCGCCCGCCTTAGCCGGGTCGATATCGGCCACCTCGCGGATATCAACCTTGGCATAGGCACCTAGGCGCTTGGTGTACTCAGCGCACGCGTCCTTCCAAAAGCGCTCCTTGAGCTTACCGACGCAAACGACGGTGTATTTCACGCGCGTCTACTCCTTCGAATCGTTTTGAACTTTGCTGGCGGTCAGCATCTGCTCGAACATCGAGGCCGACTGCGAAAAGTCGCTCGGCAGCACGACCGTCGAGGTTTTACCCGTGCGAGCGAACTCCGTCATCATCTCGGACCACTGCGTAAACATGAACAGTTGGTTGGCCTCGTCATTGCCGACACCCGTCTCCTGGATGATCTCGAGCGAATCTTTGATACCCAGCGCGATGGCCTTGCGCTGGTTAGCGATGCCCTCGCCCGCCTTTTCCATTGCCTCAGCCTCGGCGGTCGCCTCGGTGACGCGCTTGATGCGGTCGGCCTCGGCGAGCTCCTGTGCCGCAGCGCGCTTGCGCTGGGCGGCGTTGATGTCGTTCATGGAGTTCTCGACCTCGGTCGGCAGTGCGATTTTGGTGATGAGCGTCGACACGAGGGTGAAGCCGTAGGCGGCCATCTGCTCGGAAACGGTAGCGTTGACATCCTTGGCGATGTCATCCTTCTTGGCAAAGACCTCATCGAGTGTGTAGACGGGAATGGAAGAGCGCAGGGCGTCGGTGATGAAGTCACGCATCTGGTCGACGGGCTCCTGCAGCATGTAGTAGCTCTTGTAGATACCCGAATCTGCCGGGCCGGCGCCCATGTCATAGCTCACGTGGTACTGAGCAGAGACCTCAAGGCCGATGGTCACGTTATCCTGGGTCTTAACGTCGATGCCAAAACCGTTTTTCATGGTGCGCAGACTCACCGTGGCAGCCTTGCGGTCGATCACGGGCACCTTCATGTGGAAGCCCGCGTTGACGATGCGGTTAAACTTGCCCAGACGCTCGATGATCACGGCATGCTGTTGTTCAACGACATAGCAGGCGTTGGGAAGCAGCAGCAACAGGATGATGATGGGAATCAAAAGGCTGGTAAGGGCGGCGATGATACCGGAAAACAGCATGGTCTCTCCTCTGATAGGCACACGTTGGCATTAGGATACCCGTCCAAGGAGATCGTACATAACAAAAAAGCTCCCATTGCTGGGAGCTCTTTCATTTAATGGTGCGGGCGAAAGGACTTGAACCTTCATGGGGTTGCCCCCATACGGACCTGAACCGTACGCGTCTGCCAATTCCGCCACGCCCGCGTGCAGGAATTAGAATAACGGAGCGCCACCACGAACGCAAGAACTATTTTTGAAAAAGTTTGCAGGCATTTTCCCAAGCGGCTTGCGCGATTGTTTCGGCGTCCTCACCAGTGCGATCGACACGGTCGTTAACCAGCGCGTTTGCCGTAATGGAGATCATTGCGGGCTCGCATTCAAGACCGCGGATGGGCTCCGGAGCCATATACGGGCAATCCGTCTCGAACAAAATACGATCGAGTGGGGTTGCCGCAAATGCCTCGCGCACGTCGTCGTTGCGCTTAAACGTGGCCGCACCACCATAGGCGATATAGCAGCCCAACTCCACAAAGCGCTCCATCGTGGCGCGGTCCTCGCCAAAACAGTGCAGCACACAACCAGCCTGGGGCACACCCACCTCGCGCAGTACGTTGTACGCATCAACGTGCGAGGTGCGCTCCCCGTCCGAATCCTCGTGCCGCAGGTGCAGCTCCACCGGCACATTGCGGCGCACGGCAACTTCGAGCTGACGTGCCATGCAGTCAATCTGCACGCTATGGGGCGCCGGCGCGATATCGTCGTCGTAATCCATGTGGTAGTCCAGACCGATCTCGCCGATACCGGCGCATAAGGGGTCATCGAGTGCGGCAACGACCTGCGCGTGAACGTCGTCGGTATAGTCCGGCGCGCCATACGGATGCACGCCGGCAAGATACTTGATCTGCGGGATATCCTGCATCGGCAGAATTTCGCGCACGAGCCAGTCGCTATAGTCCGTCACGCTGCGTTTGTCAGCGATGGGATCGAACATCGTCACCAACAGGTCGACGCCCGCGGCTTTGGCGCGCACGAGCGTCTCGGGCACTTCTTTGCCCCAAAACGAAAGCAGATGCGCATGCGTGTCGGCAAGCGGTGCCAAGGGCACGGGGCAGGCAACCGTCTTCTTTTTCTTGGTAAACGTCACGCGTGCGGCATTAGGCATCATGGATTAGCTCCTGGGCCAGGCGGACAAAGTCGGCAACATCAAGCGTCTCGGCGCGCGTGGTGGGTGCGATACCGCAAGCCTCAAAGGCGGCATCGAGCACGTCCTTGGCAAAACCGTTGGCGCTCATGGAATTACGGATGGTCTTGCGACGCTGAGCAAATGCGGCGTCAATCACGCGGGCCACAAATTCGCGATCGAGTCCTTCGGGCACCACGCCGTCAACACGGTCGATACGCACGACAGCCGAGTCCACGTGCGGCGCCGGCATAAAGCAACGCGGCGGCACCTCAAAGCGACCCGTCACCTGCGCATACAGGCCGAGCTTTGCCGTATAGCCGCCATAGGTCTTGTTGCCCGGCACTGCGGCAATGCGATCGGCAACCTCCTTTTGCACCATGACGACGGCACGCTTGAGTGCCGGCATCGTCTGGAAGAACTGCAGGATGATCGTCGCCGCCACGTTATAGGGCAGGTTCGCGACAAACACCGTCGGCTCACCGCCCGCGGTCTGTTCAATCTGCTCCGGGCCCACCCTGAGCGCGTCGCCCATGATAAAGCGGAAGTTGGCATAGTCGGCGGCATGGGCGTCGAGCACCGGCTCGAGCTCGGGGTCGGCCTCGATCGACGTGACGCACGCCGCCTCCTGCAGTAGCGCAAGTGTGAGCGTACCAACGCCCGGGCCAACCTCGAGCACGCGCACGTCGCCTGCAAGCTCGGCAAGCTCGCAGATACGCTCGATCACATGGTTGTCGATTAGAAAGTTTTGGCCCAGGCGATGCTTGGTCGCAAGGCCAAACTCCTCCAGCAGCTCCCTAGTTGCCGTGGGGTTTGCCAAAGGCGAAGTTGTCATGGTTGCCTCCTTAGCATGATGGCGGCGTCTTGAAACAAAAGGGCATGGACCGTTGCGGCCATGCCCTTACATCCAAACAGCAAATTGCCGATATGGCGCTCGCGCGGTCTCTACGCCAGACGCGGGAACAGCGGATCGCCCTTCTCGACAGGCTGACCACCGGCAAGCAAGCCCCAAGCGCAAATGCCCTTGAGGTCGTCGGTCGCGGCCTCGTCCTCGCAGGACAGGCGGCGCAGGGCCTCGGCAGAGGTCTGAGGCATGAGCGGCATCAGCAGGTGGGCGGCAATGCGGATGGCCTCGAGCAGGTTGTAGATCACAAACGCCAGCTCGTCAGCCTTGGCCTCGTCCTTGGCAAGTGCCCAAGGCTCGGAGTCCTCGATGTAGTGGTTGGCGGCATGGATGAGCTCCATGACCTCGTCCTTGGCTCCGCCGTAATCGAGCACGTCCATCTTGGCCATGTAGCGCTCGACCAGACCATCGGCGATCTTTGCCAGCGGGTTGTCGGACGCATCGAACGATGCGGGCTTGGCGGGCGCGCAACCATCAAAGTACTTGCCGCTCATGTTGAGCGAACGCGAGATAAGGTTGCCCCAGCTGTTGGCCAGGTCGGCGTTGTAGACCTGCTCCATGCGATCGAAGCTGATGGCACCGTCGGTGCCGGGGACGACGTCGGTCATGAAGTAGTAGCGATAGCCCTCGACGCCCAACATGTCGATAACGTCCTGCGGAGCGATGGCGTTGCCGCGGCTCTTGGACATCTTCTCGGCCTTGCCGGTCTCGGCATTGCGCACGGTCAGGAAGCCGTGGGCAAAGACGTGCTCGGGCAGGGCCTCGCCGATGGCCATGAGCATGGCGGGCCAAATGACGCAGTGGAAGCGGATGATGTCCTTGCCCACGATGTGGAACTGCGCGGGCCAGCGATAGGCCAGCTCGGCACGCGCCTCGTCGGTGTCGACACCGTAGCCGACGGCCGTCATATAGTTGAGCAGCGCATCGAACCACACGTAGGTCACGTGACCCTCGTCAAACGGGACCTGAATGCCCCAGTCAAAGCTCGTACGGCT
The DNA here is from genome assembly GCA_902479105.1 of uncultured Collinsella sp. Classification (GTDB taxonomy): domain Bacteria; phylum Actinomycetota; class Coriobacteriia; order Coriobacteriales; family Coriobacteriaceae; genus Collinsella. Next base: position 6,390 of record CABSNS010000057.1, read on the forward strand.
CACGGAAAGGTCATTAAGGCCGCCCTCGACAAAGCTACGTACCTCGTTCATGCGGAACGCAGGCTCGACAAAGTCGGGGTGCTCGTCGTAAAGCTTGAGCAGCTTGTCCCGGAAAGCAGAAAGCTTAAAGAAGTAGGACTCCTCCTGCACGCGCTCAAGCGGACGGTGGCAGTCGGGGCACAGGTGCTGGCCGACGCTGCCGTACTCCTCGTCGCCCTTCTGGACCTGCGTATCGGTGAAGTAGGTCTCGTCAGGCACGCAATACCAACCGTCGTAGCTGCCCTTATACAGGTAGCCGGACTCCTTCATGCGCTCCCACAGGTACTGCACGGCATGATGCTGGCGCGGCTCGGTGGTGCGGATGAAGTCGTCGTTGGAGATCTCGAGCTTGCTCCAAAGCTCCTTGAAGTGCGGAGCCTGGCTGTCGGTCCACTCCTGCGGCGTCATGTTGTGCTTGGCTGCGGCCTCGGCGACCTTCTCGCCGTGCTCGTCCATGCCGGTCAGGAACTTGACGTTATAGCCGGCGGAGCGACGATAACGGGCCTGAACGTCGGCGATGATGGTGGAATAAGCCGTGCCCAGGTGCGGATCGGCGTTGACGTAGTAGATGGGCGTCGTGATAAAGAACGAAGGCTTGCTTTGATCCATGGGGTTTGTCCTCCAGAAAAACGTTGCATACAGGGGATGATTCTAGCGCAAGGGCTGGATATCCTCCATCTATTGCATATCGAGCACCATGGCATAGACCTGTCTCTTATACACATCTGACGCTGCCGACGA
>CABSNS010000058.1:0-7162 GCA_902479105.1 uncultured Collinsella sp.
AGCGTCAGATGTGTATAAGAGACAGTCGGCGGACTGTGGGGCCGTCTTGGCAATAGTCTCGACGGCGATGGAAGAGGCTACCTCGCCGGCAGCGTGACCACCCATGCCGTCGCATACGCAAAAGAGCGGCGACTGCACCAGGTAGGAATCCTCATTGTGCGGGCGCACGCAGCCAACGTCGGAGCGGGCGCCCCACATAAGTTGCGTGGTGGTGCCGGCATCATAGGTCGAGTCGGTCTCGATGCGCTCCTCGGTCAGGGGCTCAAAGCTCATGGTCGAGCCGGGGTCTTTGAGCTTGGCCTCAACGGCGGCAACGTCGATCTCGGCTGTGTCACCGGGAGAGACGGTGTCGGTCTCGGCGTTTGATTCGGAATCGCCGGTGTCCGGGGAGTCGGGCTCCTCGGACACGCGGGCGGTCGACTCGTCGTCTTGCGGGCTGACGTCTATAGGCTCGGGCGCCGGCGTAGACGCGGGCGCAACCTCGGATGCCGGGGCTATGGGAAACGCCGGCGCGGCGGGCTCGGGTGCCGCAAACACCGCAGCGCTCTCGTTGATTGCCGCGGCGACGGGCTCTGCAAAGTGAGCCGGCGCCGGGGCTGCTTCGGGCGCTGTGGGCTGTTCCGCAGCATGTGCGCCGATGGGCGCCGCTACGGCATCCTCTCCGTCCTCGTTATCGGCGAGATCCGAAATATCATGCGTTACATGCGAAAGAGGCAGGGAGAACACGGTGTCCTCGGGCTCCACGGGTGCGGAGCCCGCCGGAGCGGCGTGGGCCGGCGCAGCTGTGGCGGCGGCCGGTGCCTCGGTCATAGTTGCGGACTTGTTCTCCTCGTCGATCATCGACGGTTCACCTTCATGACCACGTCGCCAATCTGGACTTCGTCGCCCTCACGCAGCGTCGCGGGCTCCACGAGCTGGCGGCCGTTGACGAGCGTGCCGTTAAGCGAGTTGAGGTCCTCGATGATGAGCGCCGGGCCCTGCAGCGAAAAGCGCGCATGCGAGGCCGAGACGAACGGTTCGTTGATGCAGATGTCCGAAGACGGCGAGCGACCGACGATGACGGGGCCGAGCATGTCTACGTGGATGCCGCGGATACCGCGCGGACCCTTGTCCACATCGATCGTCCAGATAGCCGAGTCGCGGCGCTGTCCACGCACAAGTCCCACGCCGGTCTTCATGACGGCGAACAAGAAGATATAGAGCAGGGCGACCAGGACGATGCGGCCTGCAAAAAGGACGATATCGATGTTCATAAGCGACTATCCCCTAAATTCAAAGGTGCTCAGGCCAAACGTCAGCAGATCGCCGTTGCGCAGCGGGCAGCGCGTAATGCGGCGGTTGTTGACGAGCGTGCCGTTGGTGGAATTGAGGTCCTCGATCGACCAATCCGAGCCCGTAAAGGTGAGCTGGGCGTGGCGGCGCGACACGTTGGGGTCGCGCAGGGCAATGTCGGAAACTGAGCGCTCGCGACCGATGGTCACCTGTGCGGAGGTGATGCTATGGCTCTCGCCGCTCACGACGTCGACGAGCTGGGCGAGCGGGCGCTGCGGGGCGCGAGTGCTCGCCATGTTGGAGGCGATGCCGGCTGCAGCGCCTAGGCCCACGGCGGCACCGGTCGCGGCGGCTCCGCCCATGCCGGCAAGCGCGTCGCGCGAGACGGTCTGAGGCACCGGGATGGGTGCGGCGGCGGGGTCGGGGACGCTAGGCGCGAAGGGGTCTGCCACGGCAAGCGGGTCGGGAGCGGCGGCGCGAGGCGTCGGCTGCTGCTGGGGCATGGCGGCGGGGCGCTGCTGCTGCGGGGCGGCAAACTGCTGCTGGCCGGCGCGCGGGGCGCTGGCGGCACGGCTTGCCGCGGAGTTGTTCTGGCCCAGACCGTTTTGATAGGCGCGCTCTTCTTCGTACAGGCGGCCGAGCGTGGGGGCATCGACGTTCTCGGCAAAGACCGAGAACTTGCCGGCGCGCAGCTGTGGATCGATCATAAAGCGCACGAGGGGCTCGCCGACAAAGACATAGCGGCGCTTTTCGGCCTGCGCCTTCACGAACTCGCGGACCTCGCGCGAAAGCTCGGGGTAGAACGGGGCGAGCATGGGATCGTCGTCGGCGGCGATAAGGATGGTATAGAGTGCCGGCGCCGTGTTGACGCCGTTAATCACCAGAGTCTGATCCTCCATGTCGCGAGCGGCCTGCTTGGCAAGCTTCTTAAAGGAGAACGGGGCACGGGTGGCACCGAAGATGCCGGCCACGTGGTCCTCGAAGATGTTCAGGAAGTTCACGAAAGATCACTCTCCGTATAAGTTCTTTGGTATCCGAGCAAATATAGGCATATCCCAACGATTATAGAGGATAGGGTTCCCGCAACCGCCGCCTTGGCGACGACCGCGGCTGCAAGGCTGGCAATTTCCATATGGTGTGCAAGACAGGACGCCGCTGCGCAGCCGATGCCGGTGACAGCGATGGCGGCGATTGCGGCAAGGTTTGAGCCCTGATCGGCACGCTTGGCATGGGCATTGAGCAGCGCAGATGACGCCGCGGCAGTTGCCGCTACCAGCACAAAGGCAGCCCAAAGGAGCGGGTCTCCCAGCGCTGCGGCAACGTTACCGAGCCCCAGCACGCCTCCGGCTGAAAGCGCGACCGTGGCCAGACGGGCAAAAAGTGCGCCCATGCCCGTTGCCGCGGCGGCGCTTGCCGGGCCGAGCCAAAATGACGCGACGCCGGCGGCGACCCCAGCTGCCAGGAAGGTATTGCCGGTCAGACAGCCAAGCGCGAGTGCACAGGTGAGCGTGGCGCTCGCGGCAGTCTCGGTGCGACCCCAGGCGATCCACCAACCGGACATGGCGGCGGCAAAGATCACCGCGACGGGCAGCATCGACAGGATGCCCTGTGCCTGCATGGTGGCGTTGGCCATGAGCACCAAAAAGCCCACAGCCGAGATGGCCGAGCCAATCTGGGGGGCCAGGCCAGCCGCCGCTCCGATCGCGATGGCCGCAATGACCAGGCCGGGAAGCGCCGCGACCCCGGCCGTTTGCATCAGCAAAAAGCTAAAGGTGCCGCACGTTAGCGCCGAGATAGCGCGCATGGTGTAGTCGCGCGCATGGCTCCAGCGCGTGCCCGCCCAGCCGAGTGCGGGGTCGACCTCGATGGCGTCGTCCTCGTAGTGCGACGGCTCGATATCGTCGAGCTCCTGCTCGTCATCCGAAAGTTCGCCAACCATTTGCTCTAGGCTGCGACGGCCCTCGCGCACGCTGCCCAGACCGGCAAGGAGCTGGTCGCAAAATGCCTCGATGCTGCTGGGGCGGTCCTGCGGCATGGGGGAGAGCGCGCTCATGAGCGCGGCCTCGGCTCCCGGGGGAAAGTGTGGTATCAGCTCGCTGGGATAGGTGGCGCCGCCGATGATGCGGCCGAGCGAGTCGGCGGGCGTGGCCGCCATAAAAGGAGCGCTGCCGCACAGGCCCTCGTAGATTACACAGGCGAGGGCAAAGACATCGGCGCGCTCATCGACCGTGCCGGTCTCGATATCGAGCTGCTCGGGCGGCATGTAGCCGATGGTGCCGCCGCGCGAGCCGCCAAAGCCACCGGCGGACGACAGTCGCGCCATGCCAAAGTCGGTGAGCTTTACATTGCCCGAGTGGTCGATGAGCACGTTGGCGGGCTTAATGTCCAGGTGGAGTACGCCATTACTATGGGCGAAGGTGAGCGCCTGGCCTAGGGCATCGGCAATGGCCGCGGCCTCGTCAAAGGTAAGTGAGTGACCGTCCACGCGGTGCAAAAACTCGGCCAGCGACATGCCATCGACATATTCCATAACCAGGTAGGCATAGGCTGTGTCGTGCGTAAAGTCGATGACCTGCACGATGTTGGGATGTTGAAGCATGGCGGCAGTGTGCGCCTCGCGCAGGACATCCATGATGTCGCTGGCGGGCATGCCGACACCGTTAATAAGGGGGATGCGCTTAATGGCGACGCGGCGGCGCAGGTGCGTGTCGCGGCAGATCTCGATGGAGCCAAAACCGCCGGTCGCAAGTGTCTCGAGCGGCTGGTACCGCTTGAGCAGCTCGCGAGAGCTGGTGCCCTCCAAAGGAACGTCCGGCGAGAACCGGGCGGTATGTTGCGAGAAAAGCGGCATGGCCAACCCTCGTGCGTTTAAAGTTCGTTTGCGAGCGGCGGGCGCGGGGCCGAGCCGTTCGCGGTGGCATAGATGCTGCTAGTGTAGCACGCTCGGGTGCATGGGGAGGATAGCGGGATGCGAGGCTGCCTGTCTGGCTTGGCCTTAGCGCTTCTTCTTGTTCTTCTTCTGCTTGCGCTTGGTCTCCTGGGGCTTGTCGCCCTGCTTGGCCTCGGCGGCGGCCTTCTCGGCCTTCATTTTCTTCTTCTTGGTCTCGATGCGGAGTTTTTTGTTGATGCGCGCCTTAAGGAAGGGACCGAACTGCTCGGCATCGCCGCGGACAAAGGTGTCCTTAGGGATCGTCACGCCCTGGTCGGCGAACATGGCCACAAAGATGCGCTCGCCGTCGAGTACGTGGTCGAGTTTTTCAAACGGGAAGAACTGTGACTTGCCGCTCTTGCCCCAAACCATCAGGCCGTCCTCGTTGGCGGCGACGCGGCGATAGCGGCCACCCATGGACTCGTCGGCCTCAACGGCGTCGATAAAGTCGCGGGCGAGGGTGTGGTGCAGGTTTTTGCTCCACCAGGCCAAAAAGGCGCCGAACACGATCAGGACGACGCCAAACTTGATCCAGTTGCCGCCGGCCACCAGCATGCCGATGCCGATGAGCGCGGCAATTGCCGCGGCGACATACAGCGAGCCGCGACGCCTGGGCGAGGCGACCAGGCGGGCGAAGTCGGTGACCAGGTCGTTTTCGTACTGGTACTCGTTGAGGTACAGGATGCCGTCGTCGGCTGCGGCCTGCTCCTCGAGCGCGACCTCGACCTGGTCGGCTGCTTCGGAGGGGACGAGGTTGCTCTCTGCGTCTGCCATGCTCTTTGGACTCCTATCGCGGCGGGCTCGCCGTACGGGTATTATGGAATGCAGTATGCCGTGCGACCGCATGGCCGCCGCGGCAACAAGACTCAGTATACCCGGGGGAGCACCCATGGAATCGTTGTACCGAAAGTATCGCCCGCTCACCTTCGACTCCGTGGTGGGCCAGCAGCATATCGTCTCGACGCTCGAGCACGCCATCACCGAGGGGCGCCTGTCCCACGCGTACCTATTCTGCGGACCGCGCGGCACGGGCAAGACCACCATGGCACGCATTCTGGCCAAGGCGCTGCTGTGCCGCAATGCCGAGGCGGCGCGCGCCGAGGGTGCAAGCGGCTGCATGCCCGACGGTACTTGCGAGGAGTGCGAGCTCATCGCCGAGGGCAACCACCCGGATGTCTACGAGCTCGACGCCGCAAGCCGTACTGGCGTGGACAACGTGCGCGAGGAGATCATCAACTCCGTCAACTTTGCCCCGGTGCGCGGCAAGTACAAGATTTATATCATCGACGAGGTCCACATGCTCACGACGGCGGCGTTCAACGCGCTGCTCAAGACGCTTGAGGAGCCGCCGGCACACGTGATCTTTGTGCTGTGCACCACCGACCCGCAAAAGATTCTGGAGACCATCCTCTCGCGCTGCCAGCGCTTCGATTTCCATCGTATCGGCAACGAGGATATTGAGCATCGCCTGGCATACGTGTGCGAGCAGGAGGGCTTCGATTACGACGACGAGGCGCTGGCTATCGTGGCACGCCATGCCAAGGGCGGCATGCGCGACGCGTTGTCCACGCTGGAGCAGCTGAGCGTTTTTGGCAACGGCGCCGTGCATGCGGACGATGCCCGCTCGCTTTTGGGCGAGGTTTCGGACCAGATCCTGGGCGAGTTTGCCCGCGCCATTGCCGATCGCGATGTTGCCGAGCTATATGGACTGATCCGTGCGCAGGTCGAGGAAGGAAACGACCTGCTGGAGCTGACGCGCGACCTGGTGGCGCATGTGCGTGACGTGTACGTTGCCTGCGTTGCCGGTGCCCGTGCCGAGCTGTTTGAGGGCGGCTCCGAGCAGGCCGAGGCGCTTGCTGCCGAGGCCGCTGCCTTTGGCGAGCATCCTGCCGACCGCCTGGCCCGTGTGCTGACAGTGCTCGACGATGCCGCGCTGGAGATGAGGGGCGCGAGCGACGTGCGCCTGGTGCTTGAGATTGCCTGCACGCGTCTGGCACGTCCCGAGGCTGATTTAACGATTGAGGCATTGGCCGAGCGCGTGGCACGTCTGGAGGCCATGGTTGCCAACGGCGCCGTGCCGGCGAGCGTGGCCGCTGCTCAGGCCGCCGCGCCTGCAGCATCCGTACCCGCTGCTGCCCAACAGCCGACGCTCATTTCGGGCGCTCGTGCTGCCGCTCCGGCGGCATCCGCTGCCCCCGCTGCTACGTCCGCGCGCCAGGGCGGTATGCCTTGGGACCGCGGCGCTGCTGTTCCGGCTGCCCAGCCTGCGACCAAGTCCGCGGCTCCTGCGCCGGCGCCCAGACCTGTAACGCCTGCACCTCAGCCCGTTGCGGCTCCGGCTTCCGCGCCTGCTGCATCGACCGTGTCGGTGTCCAAGCCCAACAACGCCGCCCAGGTTGCCGCCGCCGGTGCTGCCGAGACCCCCGCGGTTGAGGACGCCGGCGAGCTCCAGCGCAAATGGGCCGAGGTCGTCGAGCGCGTCAAGGCTCGTCAGGCCTCCTACGCAGGGCTTTTGCTCAACGCCCGCGCCACGGCCGACGACGGCTCCAAGCTCACGGTCTCGTTCCCCGCGGGTTCGACTTTTGCCATCAAGATGCTCGGTCGCGCCGATACGCAGTCGGTGGTCCTGCCGACGGTCTGCGCGGTCTTCGGTCGTCGTACCGTCGACTATGTCCTGGATGGGGGTGGCACGCCGGCTCCTCAACATGAGGAGCATTCTCCATCTGCACGGGCTGCGGTATCTGCGGACCCGCAACCCGTGTCCTCGGTGCCCCCTGCATCCTCGAGCGCCAGCGCGACGCAGCCAAAAGCGGCGCCGGTAGCGGCACCGACCCCGTCGGCGCCTGAACCCGCTGCGCCCAAACCGGCTGCTCCGATCCCCGCGCCCAAGTCCGCTGCCGCGCCTGCGCCCAAGTCATCCGACCTGGCCAAGGCCCCTTGGCTGCGCTCCGACAACCCTGC
>CABSNS010000059.1:0-7151 GCA_902479105.1 uncultured Collinsella sp.
GATGTGTATAAGAGACAGGTGTATGGCAGTGACATCAACGCAGCCCGCACCATGATTGATGCCCTGTCCGATGTCTCGAGCAACGCGCTGGTTCCCATGGCCGATAACCTCTCGCAGGCCACGCCCGGCAAGCTGTTCCAGGACGGCATGATTAACGTGTCCGCGCTGCAGGCGGTCGCCGATTCGCTTTCCAGCAGCTCGAAGGTGTTCAAGAGCGCCAACGAGAAGGTCCAGGGCATTGGCGATACTCATATTTCCCAGGTGACCGAGCTGGTCGATAAGGCCAAGGACGGCTTTGCCACCCTCAACGGCGCGGTTGACGCGGCGGAGAAGGTCGCCCCCGTCCTTCCCCAGATGCTCGGCGCCAACGGCCAGACGCGCAACTACCTTATGTACGCCATGAACAACGTCGAGATTCGTGCCTGCGGCGGCTTTGGCGGTTCGCAGGGTCTGATTTCGGTCACCGACGGCCAGATGTCGATTGGCGAGTTTGTTCCCTGCATTGCGCGCAGCAAAGACGAGGCGGTTGAGAGCGTCGACGAAGAAGATGAGACGCTGTTTGGTGACCACAGCAACCTATACATCTCGGGCAACACCTATTCGCCCGACTGGCCCCGTAATTCGCAGCGTGTCGCCGCGCTGTGGAAGTCTGAATATGGTCAGGACGTCGATGGCGTCATTGGTATCGATCCGGTATTCCTGCAGTATCTGTTGGGCCTCGTGGGTAATGTTTCACTGCCCGACGGTACAGTCGTTGACGGTACTAACGCGGCGAAGGTGCTTATGCATGATGTGTACTGGAACTATCCGGTCGAGGAGTCGGACGGCATCTTTGCATCCGTCGCCAGCGCTGCCTTTGACAAGATCCTTGGCGGTATCGGCGACGTCGATGTCGCGAACCTTGTCAGCGCCGTTGAGCGCGGTGCCGAAGAGGGCCGCCTGATCGCGTGGATGAAAAACGATGACGAGCAGAACGCTATCAAGGAGATGAACATCGACGCCTCACTGCCCGATCCGGATGACCCGAGTGAAGATCCCGTTGCTGGTGTCTACTTTAACAACCTGAGCTTCTCCAAGCTCGACTGGTATCTGAACGCCGATACGCAGATTGGTCAGGGCGTGAAGAACGGCGACGGCGCTTGCTCGTATCGCATCACCGTTACCCTGACGAACATCATGACGCAGGAGGAGGCAGGTAAGCTGCCCGACTACGTAGCGGCCAGTGCGCCTGGGACCTCGCGTGACGATGAGCGCTTGTATGTATCACTGTTTGCGCCGACAGGCGGCAGCATTACCGATCTAACCGTCGAGGGGACTCAGTTTGGACTGTTCGCTGCCACTTGGCACGGAGTTCCCTGCTATTCAGGAACCGTTGACCTGCATGCTGGCGAGACGACGACGATCACGTATACGCTGACCACGTCGGCCGAGGCGGGGGACAAGCCGCTTACGCTGCGTCAGACTCCTACATGCCAGGCGGCTCGCGACAGCGCGTCGGCGTAGGGTTTTTCTGGTAGTGCAGATAATCGAGTACCATTTTGGGGCGGACAGGCAATCTGTCCGCCCCTATTTTGTAAGGAGAGCGCATGAAGTACTTTGGCACCGACGGCTTTCGCGGTGAGGCCAACGTTGGGCTGACGGTAGAGCACGCTTATAAGATTGGCCGTTTTGTGGGCTGGTATTACGGCGCCAACCGCGAGCGCAAGGCACGCGTGATCGTGGGCAAGGACACGCGTCGCTCGAGTTATATGTTTGAGGCGGCGCTGGTGAGCGGCCTGGTCGCGAGCGGCGCGGACGCCTACATGCTGCACGTGATCCCGACGCCGGGCGTGGCGCATCAGACCGTGGAGGGCTGCTTCGATTGCGGCATCATGATCAGCGCGAGCCACAACCCGTTTTGCGATAACGGCATTAAGCTCGTCAACAGCGACGGCTTTAAGATGGACGAGGACGTGCTGGAGCTTATTGAGGACTACATCGATGGCAAGAGCGAGGTGCCGCTGGCAACGGGCAACCACATCGGCGCCACGGTGGACTACATGCAGGGTCGCAACCGCTACATTGCCTCGCTCATCGCCAGCGCGAACTTTTCGCTGCAGGGCGTCAAGATCGGCATCGATTGCGCCAACGGCTCGGCATCCTCGGTGGCCAAGCCGGTGTTCGACGCACTGGGCGCCGATGTGCGCGTGATCAATGCCGCGCCCGACGGCTTTAACATCAATGTCGACTGCGGCTCTACGCATATTGAGCGCCTGCAGCGCCACGTGGTGGAGCAGGGCCTGGATGTGGGCTTTGCCTACGATGGCGATGCCGACCGCTGCCTGGCCGTGGACGAGCGCGGCCGCGTGGTCGATGGCGACCAGATCCTGTACGTGTGCGGTGTGTACCTGAACAAGCACGGGCGTCTCTCGGGCGGTACCGTGGTGCCGACGATCGCCAGCAACTTTGGCCTGATCAAGTCGTTGGAGCTTGCCGGCCTGAGTGCCGTGACCAGCGGCGTGGGCGACCGTCACGTGTATGCCAAGATGCGCGAGGGCGGCTACAGCCTGGGCGGCGAGCAGACGGGCCATACGATCTTTGGCGATATCGAGCGCACGGGCGACGGCATTATGACCTCGCTGCGCGTGATGGAAGTGATTCGTGCCGAGCGTGAGACGCTCTCGCAGCTCACGGCTCCGTGCAAGCTGCTGCCGCAGGCGCAGGTGGCCGTGCACGTGGCGGACAAGGACGCCGCGCTCGAGAACATGGGCGTGCAGAACGCCATCGCCGAGGCCGAGGCGTCGCTGGCGGGCGAGGGCCGCGTGCTCGTACGCAAGAGCGGAACCGAGTCGGTTATCCGCGTGCTGGCCGAGGCGCCCGACCAAGCATCCGCCGATGCCGCCATGAAGCGCATCGCCAACGCGCTCGAGGCTTTATAGCTACGCGGTTTTACCAAACCGCGTAACTGCTCGACGCTGTAAACGGCCCCAAGCGGCAATCTGACGTTCAATTTCAAGGGTGCGACCAGAAGGTCAGCGCCCTTTCATTTCACGTCACCTTGCTCGCTTGGGGCCGTTTTCGCTGACGTTGCCAAGACATTAGCGTCAACGAACTAGTCATTGGGTACCTAGTTATTGGGTGAAAAAAGGGGACGCTGCGGATTGGTTCCGCGGCGTCCCCTTTGCGTTGGCGTGTCGGTTATGCCTTACAGTTCGTAGAGCGTGGTGAACTTGTCCTGCAGGTAGCTGCAGTAGTAGCGGGCATCGAACGCCATGCCGCACGCGCCCTTGATGAGCTCCGGCGCGTCCTTGGCGCGGCCCCACTGCCAAATGTGCTCGCCCAGCCAGGCGCGGACAGGTGTCAGGTCGCCGCTCGCGCAGGCGCCGTTAAGGTCGACACCGTCGCGGCACATGGCCGGCACAAACATGGCATCGTAGGCACTGCCCAGCGCATACGTGGGGAAGTAGCCAAACGAGCCGCCGCTCCAGTGCGTATCCTGTAGGCAGCCGTGCGTGTCGTCGGGAACGGGAATGCCCAGGTACTCATTCATAAAGCGATTCCAAAGCGCGGGGATGTCCTTGGCCGTGGCCTCGCCGGCAAACAGCATGCGCTCGATCTCGTAGCGCACCATAACGTGCAGCGGATAGGTGAGCTCGTCGGCCTCGGTGCGGATCAGCGAAGGCTGCGCGATGTTCACGGCGTGGTAGAGCGTGTCCTCGTCGACGTCGCCGTAGACCTCGAGTGCGTGGCGGCGCAGCACCTCGAGCAGCGGTCCCATAAAGGCACGGCTGCGGCCCACGGTGTTCTCAAAGAAGCGGCTCTGGCTCTCGTGGATGCCCATGGAGGTGCCGCCCTCCAGGCAGGTGCGCGCATAGGCGGGATTGACGCCCAGCTCGTACATGGTGTGCCCCGCCTCGTGGATGATGCTGTAGACGTTGGAGATGCAATCGTCCTCGTAGATGTGTGTCGCGATGCGCGCGTCACCCACGGCAAAGCCCTCGCTAAACGGGTGCTCGGTAAAGGCAAGCGTGGTGTCGTCCAGGATCAGGCCGACGAGCTTCATCAGGTCGAAGCTCATGGCGCGCTGGGCGGCCTCGGGCACGCGGGCGTGCAAAAAGTCGGCATCGGGCTGCTGGCCGCGCTCGCCGATGGCGTGCACGAGCGGCACGACCGTGGCCTTGACCTCCTCGCAAAACGCGTCGAAGCTCTTGGCGGAAAGGCCGCGCTCGTACTGGTCGAGCCAAACGTCGTATGGGTCGCGCTTGGGGTCCATGAGTTCGGCTTGATGCTTAAGTTGGGCGACGATTCTATCCACATAGGGCTCAAAGCTCGCCCAGTCGTTGGCCGTCTTGGCCTTATGCCACACGGCGTCGGCCTCGCAGGTGAGCCTGGTCCAGGCCTCGGCCTCCTCGGTAGGAATAACGCTTGCCTCGCGCTGGTCGCGGCCGAGCACGCGAATCTCGTCGAGCAGCTGCGGGTCGTCTACGTGTCCGCCTGCAACCGTCTCGCGCGCTAACGAGCGTACGAGCTCAACGGACTTCTCGCTGGTCAGCAGCTTGTGATGCTCGCCGGCAAGCGTGCCCATGGCGTCGGCACGGGCGGCAGCGCCGTTGGCAGGAGCAATCGTCGCTCCATCGAACTCGGCAATCTTGAGCAGGTACTCGCGAGTCCACAGCTTGCCCTCGAGTTTGCGGAACTTTTTGACGGCCTTGTCGACTTTAGCGGCCTTGACGCCCTTGGCGGCCTTTGCCACGGCGGACTTGGCCTTCTTATCGAGTTTCTTTCCCATACCGTATCCTTAATCTTGCAGGCCGAGCGCCGCAGGCGGGTGCGCGGCCAGTTTGCACAGCTACCTGCCTTGTACCCAGCGCGAACAAAACGGAACGCGGCGATGCGCTCGCGAAATGTGTTATCCTATAGCCCAATGCGTTGACGGAGAGGGTTTTGCCCGCCGCGTCGCCGGCAAGAGAGGGAAGGTCATGGGCTGCAAGCCTTCCTGCGGTGGCAAGGGCCAAGCGTTCACTCCCGAGCAGCGACCTCAACGGGCACGCGGCCAGTGGCAGCAAAGTCCCAGTAGGGAAGCCGTGAGCCTCGCGACAAGAGGCACAGAGTGGGCGCGGCGGGCCAGACATCCGCCGGGTCAAACAAGGTGGTACCGCGGAATTCAACCGTCCTTGGGCAATGTACATGCCCGAGGGCGGTTTTTTTGTTACCGAACCGGGCCGCGCATCCGCAACATCGGGCGGCGTCAGCCGTCCCGGAGCGCGGATGTGCGAGAGACGAAAGGGAAGACATGAGTCTGATTGATGATCTGGTCAAACTCGAGGAAGAGGCCAAGGAGCTCGTCACTAGCGCTGACGACGCCGCCAAGCTCGAGGCCGCGCGCGTTGAGCTGCTCGGCCGCAAGGGCCGTATCACCGGCCTGATGCGCATGATGGGCAAGCTCGCTCCCGAGGATCGTCCCATGATGGGCAAACGCGCCAACGAGATGCGCCAGCTGATCGAGGGCATGCTCGACGAGCGCACCACCGAGATGAAGGCCGCCGCCCTCAAGCACGCACTCGAGCACGAGGCCGTCGACATCACGCTGCCGGGCATCCGTCCGCAGATCGGTCACCAGCACCTGATCAAGCAGATCATCGAGGAGGCCGAGGACATCTTCTGCGGCATCGGCTACACCGTCGAGTCCGGCCCCATGGTCGATACCTCCTACTACAACTTCACCGCGCTCAACGCGCCCATGGATCACCCGAGCCGCTCGGCTCGCGACACGTTCTATGTGGTCGACAACAACCCCGGCAGCGTCGCGCATCCCGAGGCTCACGCTCACGGCGAGTCCGACGTGCTGCTGCGCACCCAGACCTCGGGCGTGCAGATCCACACCATGGAGTCGCAGAAGCCGCCTATCTACATGATCTGCCCGGGCACCGTCTACCGTCCCGACACGGCCGACGCCTGCCACCTGCCGCAGTTCAACCAGATCGAGGGCCTGGTCGTCGACGAGGGTATCACCTTTGGCGATCTTAAGGGCACGCTCGACTACTTTGTTAAGTGCATGTTTGGCGAGGATCGCAAGACGCGCTATCGCCCGCACTTCTTCCCCTTCACCGAGCCTTCCTGCGAGGTGGACGTGAGCTGCCACGTGTGCGGCGGCAAGGGCTGCAACTTCTGCAAGCACAGCGGCTGGATCGAGATCCTGGGCTGCGGCATGGTCGACCCCAACGTCCTGATCAACTGCGGCATCGACCCCGAGAAGTACGCCGGCTTCGCCTTTGGTATTGGCGCCGAGCGCGTCGCGGCATTGCGCTACGACCTGCCCGACCTCAGAACGCTCATGACGGGCGATATGCGTTTTCTGAATCAGTTCTAGGCTGCGGCTTGCCCAAGCACGGCACCTCGGCGCTCATTCGTCGCTTGCGTACCAAAGTACGCGGCGCTCCTCTTTCGGGCCGATCTGCCGCACTTGGACAACCCTCGCTTTGTAAGGAATGTTCACAAAGTTGAAGTTTCCACCTGCATCTTTTCGCAGGCTTTCAGTATGAAAGGAGAGCTAGATGCGTGTTTCTTACGACTGGCTCAAGACCATGATCGATATTCCGGAGGATCCCAAGACCCTTTCGGACGAATATATCCGTACCGGCACCGAGGTCGAGGCGATCGACACCGTGGGCGAGTCCTTCGACCACGTGGTGACCGCCAAGGTGCTCACCAAGATCCCGCACCCCGATAGCGACCACATGTATGTGTGCTCGGTCGATGTGGGCGACAAGAATCTCGACGCCGACGGCAACCCCGCCCCGCTGCAGATCGTCTGTGGCGCGCAGAACTTCGAGGCCGGCGACCACATCGTCACGGCAATGATCGGCGCTGTGCTTCCCGGCGACGTCAAGATCAAGAAGAGCAAGCTTCGCGGCGTCGTGTCCATGGGCATGAACTGCTCTGCGCGCGAGCTCGGCCTGGGCGGCGACCACTCCGGCATTATGATCCTGCCCGAGGATACGCCCTGCGGCATGCCGTTTGCCGAGTACGTGGGCTCGAGTGATACCGTGCTCGACTGCGAGATTACGCCCAACCGCCCCGACTGCCTGTCCATGATCGGCATGGCCCGCGAGACCGGCGCCATCTTCGACCGCGATTTCCATGTTGAGCTGCCCGCCATCAAGGCGGAGACT
>CABSNS010000060.1:0-7121 GCA_902479105.1 uncultured Collinsella sp.
TTTACGACAACAGGTACTATTCCGCCGGTTCGCGTGAGCCGTCGCCTCGCCGTGCGCGCACGGTGCAGCTCGGTGGGTCCGCCTACGCCGGCGCCGACCGCTCCATGCAACGCCCGACAAGTACCTCGCGCCCCAATGCTCAAGTGAATACTTCGACAGATGGACCAGTGCGCCCGGCACGTTCGTCGCATGCTCAGCGCTCGTCGGCTCAAACGCACGATAGGTCGAGCAGGCCCTCGAACCGTTTTTCGGGCTCGGACTTTATGCACTACGCCAACGACAACGCGGTGGTCAAGGCAATCTACGACTTTACCCACGGTCCTCAGCGAGGGCTGTTTGTTGGCATTGTCGTTGCCCTGGCGCTCGTGAGCCTGTATTTCCCCGTGCGCGACCTGTATGTGGCAAAACGCTCGAGCGACATCTTGGCCAAGCAGGTTGAGATTCGCGAGCAATATAACGACGACCTGCAAAAAAGCGTCGACAAGTTGCTCTCGGAGGAGGGTATCAAGGATGCGGCATCCGAGGACTTGGGCCTGGTGATGCCAGGCGAGAAGAGGATTGAAGTGCAGGGCCTGGACGACGATTCGGATCCTTCGTCGAGCCAGAAGTCTTCAAACGCCAAGAAGGCCAGCGAAGTTGCCAAGGAAATCGAAGAAGTCGGTAAGGACGCGCCGTGGTACATCCAGGCGCTCGACATGCTGTTTGGGTTTAACGGTGTCGAGGGCCAGACGGTCGTGTCCAACGGCAAATAGCGCCCGGAGGGGAGCCCGCAATGACAAATTGCAAACGCTATAAGGTAGCCGCGATCGACCTGGGAACGGTGTCGTCGCGACTGGTGTTGGCCCAGGTCGAGGGCGGGGCGATCGTGGAATCGTCCAAGCATACCGAGATTACCGATCTGGGCGAGGGCGTGGACGCGACGGGCCGCTTTTGCGAGGCGGCGGTCGAGCGCGTGCTCGCCGCATGCCGCATGTTTGTGGACGAGGCGCGTGCCTTTGGGGCCGCGTGCGTCTGCACCACGTGCACGAGTGCCGCGCGCGATGCGTCCAACGCTGCGCTGCTGCTGGACGGCCTGCGCGATTTGGGGCTTGAGCCACAGGTGATTCCGGGCGAGGTCGAGGCGCGCCTGACATTTTTTGGCGTGGCGCACGACTTTGCCGGTGAACGCATTATCGTCGCCGATTCGGGCGGCGGCTCCACGGAGCTCGCGACGGGCGTGTACGCGCCGGAGCGCGGGGTCTTTGCGCTGGAGGGAACGCGCTCGCTGGACATCGGTTGCCGTCGCGTGACCGAGCGGTTTTTCTCTGCGCTGCCGCCGTCGACGAACGAGCTTGCGGTTGCCGCCGCGTGGGCGGGCGAGCAGTTCTCCGCCTATTTTGAGGGCCTGCCCAGCGACTTTGAGCGCGCCGAGCGCCTCGTTGCGGTGGGCGGTACCGTCACCACGCTCGTGGCGCTGGTCCACGAACTGGAGCCGTACGACTCGAACTTTGTGCACCTGCGCGAGCTTTCGATGGAGAAGATTTCGGCCGCTATCGAGCGCATGTCTGCGTTGGATGTTGCAGGCATTGCCGCGTTGCCGGGCGTGCAGCCCAAGCGCGCGGGCGTGATTCTGGCCGGCGCCGTGGTGATTCGCGAGCTCATGCGCGCCGGTGGCTACGATACGCTCACCGTAAGCGAGAACAGCCTCCTCGCCGGCATGGCCGCCACCATCAACGAGACTCTCGACGGCGTGACCCCCACCATCGGCTGGACTCCCAGCCTCAGCGCCCTCTAAATAAGTTGCGGTGAAATACGGACTAAAATCGCCCTTTCGGGCACCAAACAGTCCCTATTCCACCGCAACTCAACAGCCGGCACCTGGGGACGTTCCTTTTCTGCCGGCACCTGGGGACAGTCCCTGCGGGGCGTCCCCACGGCGCCTATGCCAGCTTGTCGATTTGCCCAATTTCCCAAAGCGGAATATTGACGAGCATGCCTTCGTCTCTATATGCCGCCAGGGAGCTCCTCACGCAACGCTCGAGCTTGAATTTTTCGCAGGCTATTTTCAGGCTCTTCGCTTTAAGGTTCTCTGCCGCCTTGACCTCAAGCGGAAGCACGGTTCCCGCATGGTCGATGGCAAAGTCGGTTTCGGCATTGCCGGAGGTAGAGGACCAATACGCGGGAGTTTTGTCCTGGAGCAAAAGCTCCTGCGCGACGTATTGTTCGGTCAGCGAACCTTTGAACTCGGTAAAAACAGCGGATCCGTTAAGAACGATGGCCGGAGAGAGACCGGAGAGCGCTCCGAGGATGCCGGTGTCGATGCAGAACAGTTTGAAGCCCGAGAGGTCTTCGTAGCTCGAGAGCGGCGCCTTTAGAGCGGAAACACGTGGCACCTTATGAACGATTCCGTAGTCCGTGAGCCACTGGAGGCTTTCCTCGAAATCGCGTGCGCGCGCTCCGGGACGAAGGGTGCCATAGACAAACTTCTTGTTCTCCTTTGCAAGCTGGCCGGGAAGGGATTTCCAAACCAACCTCATGCGCTCGACGATGCGGGCGGGTGCATGTTTGCCAAAATCGGATTCGTAAGCCTCGATGATTTGCTGTTGAAGCCTTCGGGCTTCGATGAAGTCGCGTGTCTCGGCGAAAGTGGAGACAACTTCGGGCATACCGCCGACAACAAGGTATTCCTTGAGCAAGTGCTCGAGCTTTTCGGTAACGTTTGCTAGAAGGTTCATGTCTGCGGCAAGGATGGCGTCGGCGAGCGGGTTGCCGTCGACGGCACGAACGAACTCAGCAAACCCCATGGGACGCATGGTGAGCTGGTCGATTTTGCCGACGGGAAATGACTCGTTTTCGCGTCGGAGCGCGAGGCCCATATAGGAACCGGCTGCTACGATGTGGTATTCGGGTGCAAGCTCGTTGAAGTACTTGAGCGAGGTGATCCCGCGTGGCGCCTCTTGGATCTCGTCGAAGATGATGAGCGTGTCTTCCGGCGTTACGGTTTGGCCACGTAGGAGTTCTATCTGGGAGATGATGCGCTTGGGGTCGAGGTTCCCATCGAACAGCGAGCGCGTGCTCGGCTCGAGCATAAAGTCAAAACGAATGACGTTTCGATACTGCTGGCTTGCGAATTCGTTAAGAAGCCAAGTCTTTCCTGTCTGGCGGGCTCCCTTAAGCAAGAGAGGTTTGCGATTCGCCCTTGATTTCCAAGCGATAAGTTCACTCATAAGCTGTCGCTGCATATTGCCTCCCAACCCTCTCGGCTAGTATAAGGCCATTTGGGAGTTTCCATCGGAAAATGTGGGAGACAACCACGTTTTTCCATCGGAAAATGTGGGAGACAACCACGTTTTTCCATCGGAAAATGTGGGAACACCAACCTAAGTCGCGGTGGAATAATTCCTAAATGGGCTGGTAAACTGCCAAAACAGGAACTATTTCACCGCAACTTAGAGCCCCGCCGGCGTGTAAAAGAAACGAGCCCGCATCCCTTGGGGACACGGGCTCGAAAGCTCCATATGGTAGGGGCGGTGGGACATCCGCGCATTTGCTGCGCAAATACGCACCGGCTTCGGCCGCCTGTCGGCGCCCTCGCCGGCTCGCTACGGACGCTGCGCGTCCGCTTAACGCTCGCCCCCTCGCGGGTTCGAGTCCCACCGGCATCTAAAAGAAGCGAGCCCGCATCCCTGGGGGACACGGGCTCGAAAGCTCCATATGGTAGGGGCGGTGGGACTCGAACCCACAATCCTTGCGGCGAGAGATTTTAAGTCTCCTGCGTATGCCAATTCCGCCACGCCCCCGTGAGACTAGAAGTCTAGCACAAGCCGTCCGTTACGCGTTGACGGCCATCGAGTGCCGGCCCGACTTCTCCAGGAACTCCTGGAACTTGGCTTCGTCGCCCTTGTTTTGGTACTGCAGGGCCAGCAGGTATTCCAGGCGGCAGCTCTTGACCTTGTCGTCACCGGCCTCCTTGAGCATGCGCTCCAGCTCGGGAATGTCGTTGTGGCGCTTGAGGATCATCGTGTCGTACATCAGCTGGCATTCGTGTGCGACTGCCTCGGCCTGACCGCCCTCAAAGCCCTTGATCTCGTGCAGGAGCTCCTTGGATTTTTTGCGGTCCTCCTGGCCAACGTAGTAGTTAAAGGCCTTAATCACCAGGTCGACGCGCTGCATCTTGGGCAGATTGAGTCCCAGCAGCAAATCGAACATCTCGTCGGCGCGCTTGTGGTCCTCGCGCAGCAGATAGGAGTTCAGGCGCAGGTAGTCGCGGTTATAGCGCGGGTACAGCATGCTGGTGAGTTTGCCATCGAGCAGGCGATCGAACTCGTCCCACTGCTTGGCAGCCATAAGCTGCTGCAGGCGCTTAAACGTGGTGCGTTTTTTGACGCTAAAGAACACCGACACGGCGATACAGATGATGACGACGGCGGTCCAGAGGGTGCGGGAATCGGGCATATTGGGGTCCTTAGTCGCTCATAAAGCGAGCGGTATGACAACACGTACTAGATGTATTATACGCAGCGCGCAAGCAAACTGGCATAAAAGCTCATCGAGGCTGAGTGCCATCGCTCGCTGCGGTACACTTACCTAAAGTAAACCACGAAGGGAGACATTACCTATGAAGAAGATCGTTTTGGCTTGCGGTGCTGGCGCTGCTACTTCCACGCTCGTTGCCCAGAAGGTCGCTACCCTGCTCGACGCCAACGGTTACGCCGACAAGTACGAGATCGTGCAGTGCGCCATCTCCGAGGCCAAGGACGTTTGCGACGAGGGCGCCGACCTGCTGATCGCCACCACCGTTGCCCCCGAGGGCCTCACCTGCCCGTACGTGAGCGGCGTGCCCTTCATGACCGGCATGAACCGCGTCGCTGCCGAGAAGGCCGTTCTCGACGTCATGGCACAGTAGGCGCTGACTTCATGAGTGAGCAGAACGCCAATCCGGTAGAGCTCTTTGGCATGCGCGTCGCTCACGTGGGCATCAACGCCACCGACCCGGCCGATGCCCTGGAGATCGCGGAGCTGTTCTCGACGATGATGGGCCTGCCCGTCATCGAGACCCCGGTTTCGTACTTTAACGATTCGCTGGTCGAGGTCATGAAGCAGAACGGTCGTGGCACCAAGGGCCACATTGGCTTTGCCGTCAACGACATCGATGCGGCCGAGAGGTGGTTTGCCGAGCGCGGGCTCGAGGTCAACGAGGAGTCGCGCGCGCTGCTGCCCGACGGTAGCACCAAGCTCGTGTACTTTAAGCGCGAGTTCGCCGGCTTCGCCGTGCATCTGTGCCGCGAGTAGCGCACAAGCTGCTTTAGTTAGCAAAAAGGGATAGGGCCGCATGGCCTTATCCCTTTGTTTATGCCGAGGGGTTGACTTTTGCAACGGTCAAAAAACCGAAGTCTAATACTTTTCCGAGAAGTGAACGAGACAAATCGGACCCCCGAAGCATCGACCCTTTAAGGGCATCGTTTCCTGCGGTTTCGATACTAGAATCCTGCGATTTTGCCGACGAAAAATGTGGATGCTTCAGGGGCCCAAAAACAGACGTTCACTTCGCGGAAAAGTATTAGACCTCGATTCACGAGGGGGCTTCCTACCGCGGCAGGCGAATCGTAAAGCGGCTGCCGACCCCTTCGACCGAGGTCACACCGATGACGCCGCCATGGCTATCGACGATCCACTTGGCAATGGCAAGCCCCAGACCCGAGCCCTGTGCGCCGGCATCGCGTGCATTGTCGGCGCGGTAGAACCGTTCAAACGCGTGAGCTGCGGATTCCTGGTTCATGCCGATGCCCTCGTCCTCAACACTTATGTCGATCGTACCCGCGCCCGCATCCGGCGTTATGCCAAATGTGACGGTCGTTCCCGCATCCGAGTACTTGGCGGCGTTTTGCACGATCACGCGCAGAGCCTGCTTCACGAGCGCCACGTCGACGGGCGCGTCGCAGCGCGGGTCGCTGGCAAGCGCAGCGTCAGAAGCCAGCCGATACGTGTGCTCGGTATCGATCATCTGCGATTCTTCGCATACCTCGCTGACCAGTGCAGCCAAGTTGGTATGCGCGCGCCGCAGGACCGTGCGCCCGGCATCGCCGCGTGCCAAAAACAGCAGCTGCTCCACAAGCTCTTGCATGTGCTCGCTTTCGGCTTTAAGGGACGCGATGGATTCCGCCAGCACGTCCGGGTCGTCCTTACCCCAGCGGTCGAGCATGTTCACGTAGCCCTGAATCACCGCGATGGGCGTGCGCAGCTCGTGGCTCGCGTCGTTGACAAAGCGCATCTGCTGCAGCTTGGCCTCTTGCATCTGGCGCAGCAGGCGGTTGAGTGCGACCTCGATGCTTGCCAGGTCGGCGTCGCCGGTGGTGACGCTCGGCGAGTCGACGCTTGCGCGCTCGATGGCCTGCTCCAGTGTTTCCATTTTGCCGCCGGCGAGTTGCATGCGGCCGAGTTCGTCCACGCGCAGGGCCAGATCGTTGAGCGGCGCCATGGTGCGGCGCACGCGGCGGGCGCCGCCGAGCATGTTGAGCACGCTGATGACCTGCCAACCCACAACGACAAGGTAGAGAGGCCATAGCGTGACGAGGTCCTGCGCGAGGGGGAAAGTCTTGGTGGTACGCGCAAGCTCGACGGTATAGGTGAGCGTTGTCAGGTCCCAGCCGCGCGCGGGCTTCAGCGACATGCCGCGAACGGTGGCGCTGGGGATCCATCCTGCGGTAAACGCGCCGTCGGGCAGCGTCTGGTTGTATCCATAGACGAGGATCGCCGCCGCAATCACTACTAGCAGCAGGTCGAGCCAAACGTAGCTCATCAGGCGGCGCCACATATAGCTCCAGTTGATGGCGCGGGCGATGGAGGTGACGCGCTTGGCCTCGGCGTTACGCGCGGCAGACATAGCCCACCCCGCGCACGGTCTGGATGATGCGGACGCCGCCGGCGTCCTCGATCTTGGCGCGTAGATGCGCGATGTGCACGTCGACGTTGTTGGTGTCGCCCATGTATTCGTAGCCCAGCGCTTCGTGCGCGATGCGTTCGCGCGTGAGCACGGTCTCGGCATGCGCCATAAGCAGGGCGAGGACATCGAACTCGCGGGCCGTGAGCGCAATGGGCGAGCCGCCGACCGTGACTTCGCGGCGGTCGGGGTCGAGCGCAAC
>CABSNS010000061.1:0-7083 GCA_902479105.1 uncultured Collinsella sp.
CGAGATGCTCAGGAGTCTCGTGGGCTCGGAGATGTGTATAAGAGACAGGGGCACACGTCCATGCACGCGGTGCAGCCGCTCTTTTCGTTTTTGCAGGTCAGGCACGGAATGGTGTTGCCGCGCGGGCGCTCCTTGTAGTCGGCAGGGTTCCACTGCGGCGCCGACGGATCGAGTGCATCGGTCACGCCGCCAAGCGGGTTTTTAAGAAAATCGAAACCCTTGCTGATCTCGATAATGTCATCAAACAGATCGTGTTCCTGCGCCATGCGCGGCCCCTCCCTGAGCAGTGCAAACAAGCAAGAGATAATGATACGCTATCGGCCCACGCCTCGGGCAAATTACACGCGGCGCACCTTTGAGGCAAATAGTCTATGGTCTATCTCCTCCTCGATTGCACAAGGTCGATCAAGCGCCAAGCTATGCCCCGCACATGAGCTGCACAAGCTTTTGTTTGGTCACCTTGGCCTGCTCGTTAGCCATATTGCGTTCGTTTCTAAAGGCCGCATCTGCAACGCTCATCAGGTCGGCATCGGAAATCTCGCCAAGGCCCAGCTCCTCGAGCGTCGTCGGCAGACCGACGCGCTGGCAAAACTCGAGCACCTGATCAAGCTCGGGCGCACGCTCCAGGCGCAGCTGCACCACCAGACCAAACGCCACGGCCTCGCCGTGCATGGCCTTGCACTCGGGCAGGATCGTCAACCCGTTGGCGATGGCATGCGCCAACGCCAAGCCACCGCTCTCAAAGCCGACGCCCGAGAGCAGAATATTGCACTCGATCAGACGCTCAACCGCCGGCGATATACGGCCCTTTTTGAGATCGCGCTTGGCAGCGACGCCGCACTCCATGAGCGTGTCATAGCAGGCACGAGCCGCAACCAAGGCCAAGTGTCCCGGTGCGCCACCGTGCTCGTTAGTGCCGTGCGCTGCGACGCACGAACGCGCCTCGAAGTACGTTGCCAGTGCGTCGCCCATGCCAGCGACCGTCATACGCAGTGGGGCTGCCGCGACCACGTTAGTATCGACCACGACCAGGTCTGGATTCTTCTCGAGCATCAGGTAGCGGTCGAACGACCCATCCTCGTGATACAACACCGAAATCGCGCTGCACGGACCGTCCATCGAAGCTGCCGTGGGGCATACGCACAACGGCAGCTCGGCATAAAACGCAACGGCCTTGGCGATATCGAGCATCTTGCCGCCGCCAATACCCACCACCATGTCGCAATACTCAGCCCGGGCTTCCTTAGCCATTTTTACAACGGCCTCTTCCGTACACGGACCGTTATAGATCTTAAAGAACGGCTCGCTTAGATCTTCGTCCAGAAATCCATCGACGATCTGCCTGCACAGCCGATCCTCGGTGCCCTGGTCAAACAAGACATAGGCAGCGCAGCCCAACCATGACAAATACCTGCCCTGGCGCGAAAGCTCACCCGGCCCCTGAACATACCGACCGGGACCGCCATAAACCATGGGAAGCGCCATACGAGAATCCGCCCTTTCATCAACAACAGTTGGTACAAAGCAACCTGACCCCTTTGCACCATAGCAAAAAGGGACAAAGCCATCTGCTGGCTTTGCCCCTTCCTTAGCTTGATTTACTCATCCATGAGATAGTAGTGGCCCAGCGCGTCGGCACCCAGGATGGCGTTTGCGACCATCTCGGGCGTCACCTCAAAGGGCATGTTGCACATGGTGTCCTCGGGCGCGCAAGCGGCCTCGGCAACGACCATGGCCTGCTCGCGCGTAACCTCGGCAACGCCAAGCTCCTTCATCGTGACCGGCAGGCCCAGCTCAATGCAGAAGCCCAAGACTTCCTCGAGCTTCTCGGTCGGGGCGTCCTCGAGTACCAGCTGGACGATAGTGCCAAAGGCGACCTTCTCGCCGTGATACATGCTGTGGCACTCGGGCAGCATCGTCAGGCCATTGTGGATGGCATGAGCAGCAGCGAGGCCCGAGCTCTCAAAGCCAATGCCCGAAAGCAGCGTATTGGCCTCAATGATGTGCTCGACGGCAGGCGTGAGCGCACCCTTCTCCAGCGCAACCTTGGCCTTGACGCCATCGGCCATAAGCGTCTCGTAGCAGAGCTTGGCGAGCGCCAGGCCGGCCATTCCGCCTTTGCCGCCGGCACAAGTACCACCGTCGGCATCATGCGTCGCCTGGGCCTCAAAGTAGGTTGCGAGCGCATCGCCCATACCGGAAACCGTCAGGCGCACCGGGCTCGCCGCGATAACCGTCGTATCCATCAGGACAATGTTGGGGTTTGCCTTAAGGAACAGGTACTTATCGAACTGGCCGTCATCGGTGTAGAGCACCGAAAGTGCCGAGCACGGTGCATCGGTCGAAGCGATGGTGGGGCAAATGATAACCGGGGACTCCAGGTAGTAGGCAACGGCCTTCGCGGTGTCGAGGATCTTGCCGCCACCGACGCCGACGATGATGTCGCAACCGTTGTCACGGGCGAGCGCAACCAGGCGATCGACCTCGCCCTTGGAGCACTCGCCGTTAAAGTCCTCAAACAGCAGTTCGGCCTTGGACTCGGCAAAGCCGCCCTCGATCTTGGCACCGACGCGCTTCTTGCCCGAAGGCGTCACGATGACGAGGGCCTTAGCGCCGAGCGGCTCAACGTAAGAGCCGAGCTTGGCGAGCTCGTCCGGACCCTGGATGTACTTGCTGGGGCTATTGAAAATTGCAGCCATAACTATCCCATTCTCTAAAAGAAAAAAGAAAGGGGCTCCGTACAGATACGTGCGGAGCCCCTCGTTACGATAACAAGAGTCGATTAGAAATCGATGTCGGTGTCGTAGTAGCAGGCCTTGAGGATCTTCTCGAAGTCGGCAGCCTTGGTCTCACGCGGGTTCTCGGGCGTGCAGGCGTCCTGCTCGGCGTTCGCGGCGATCTCGGGCAGCTTGGCGAGGAACTCCTCCTCGGAAACCATCTGCGGGTTCTCGGCGTCGACCTTCACGCCACCATTCGCGTAATCCTTGATGGACTGCGGAATGTTGAGCTGGTCGTTGAGGTCGCGAATCTTCTGGACGAGCGCGGCGATGAGCTCCTCGTTGGTCTCGCCGGGAAGGTGCAGGATCTCCTTGGCCACGTAAGCATAACGCTCGGCAGCACGCGGGTTCTTGGAGTTCCACTGGATGACCTTGCCCAGGTACATGGCGTTAGCAGCACCGTGGATGATGTGACCGTTCTCGAAGGCAGCACCGGTCTTGTGAGCCATGGAGTGAACGATGCCGAGCAGGCCCGAGGAGAAGGCGATACCGGCGATGCACTGAGCCTCGTGCATGTGCTGACGGGCCTCATGGTCGCCAGCATAGGACTTGGGCAGCCACTCGACGATCTCGCGGATGCCGTGCAGAGCGTTGGCGTCGGTGAACATAGAGGCGCAGGTGGAAACGTAGGCCTCCATGCAGTGGGTCAGAGCGTCCATGCCGGTATGAGCGCACAGCTTGGCGGGCATGGTGTAGGTGAGCTCGGGGTCGACGATGGCGACATCAGGAGTGATGTTGAAGTCGGCCAGCGGGTACTTGATGCCCTTGGCGTAGTCGGTGATGACGGAGAAGGCAGTGACCTCGGTAGCGGTGCCGGAGGTAGAGGAGATGGCGCAGAAGTGAGCCTTCTGACGCAGCTCGGGGAAGCTGAACGGCTGGATGATGTTATCGAAGGACTCCTCGGGATACTCGTAGAAGACCCACATGGCCTTAGCGGCATCGATGGGCGAGCCGCCGCCGATGGCGATAATCCAGTCGGGCTCGAACTCGCGCATGGCCTCGGCGCCCTTCATGACCGTCTCGATGGACGGATCGGACTCGACGCCCTCGAACAGCTTGACCTCGAAACCGCCTTCCTTAAGGTCGGCCTCAACGTCCTGCAGGAACCCGCCGCGGCGCATAGAGCTGCCGCCAGAAACGATGATGGCCTTCTTGCCCTTGAGGTTCTTCACCTCGTGGCGAGCGCCCTCACCAAAGTACAGATCGCGAGGATTGGTAAAACGTCCCATACTGTGCCTCCTAAACAAGCCCCTCTTAGACTTGCGTATATAACGGAGCACCCAATTGGCTCCGTTAGGACCGGTTTGCGCGTTGCCGGCGATGGCAATGCACGATGTCCAAACGTCTCAACGCTCAGACAAACACTATTTTACCGTTCTGGTTGGTCAGTTATTCACCTAAAGCTGACAATGATGAAACGTTTTTTCTATCCCTGAAGACTCTTGTGGGGCATTCGTACCCCAAGCTGGGCAAACGTTTTATCAAGGTTGACTACATATCCCGGGCAGGGCTGTGCCCCTCAAAAATGTGCCCCGTTCGCCGCCAAAAATCGACCGTTTACGGCACTGTGATACCACCCGCGCAACCGAGGTGCCGACATTTGTGCGACATCCGTCTTCGTGGTGCAAAGGTGCAAGTCCAAGTGCGGCACCCCCGGTGTGTCACATGCGGGTAAACTAGAACTTTATATAGAGATATTTGAACCCTAACCGCAGCAAAGGAGGCCCCATGGCATTCGACCCCATTCAAGAGGATTGCCATCGCCTCGTTCTTGAGGCCTTGCGCCGCGACAATATCCCGCTCACCGACGGCCCCGCCGTCGAGCGTCTGATGGAGCAATTCACCCGCAACCCCGCGCCGCTTATCGTGCACGATCGCGACCGAGCTGGGCATCTGATCGCCAAGGTCGTCGAGGCTGTCGACTACCGCATCCCCTTTATCCCCGACGACGCCCAGGCAGAGCAGGAAGAAGCCGCAGCCGAGAACATGCTCCGCGAGGCAGCCGCGCTCGATCCGGCCAACTGGGATGCCCAGCGCATGCTGACGGCGCTCACAGCCGACTCCAACGAGGAATACGTACAGTATCTGGTGTCCAAGTGCGACGAGGTGGAGCACGACCTGGCGCTCAAGATCGCCTCGGCGCAGGACCCCTACGAGCGTGAGGCCGCAGGCGACCTGACCCGCCGTCCCTACCTGCGCTGGCTTGCCGCCTTGGCATCGCGCGCGCTCATTAGCGGCCGCTACCGCATGTCGCTGGATGCCGCGAATCGCAGCCTGGACTTTGCGCCCAACGACCCCGCTGGCGTCCGCCATACCGCGATGCTTGCCATGGCAAAGCTCGAATACCCTGCCGAGGAGCTCAAGCGTTTTCGTTCCGCCCACTCCGTACCCTATCTTGCCAACACGCCGCTGCGCCGCCGTCCCAAGGACGCAGAGCGCGACTTGGACCCGTGGACGCTCATCGCACTGATGAGCGCAGCCTGGCGCGAGCTGGATTACGAGGGCGCCGAGCACTACCTGCGCATCCTTGCGCGCTCGTGTCCGCACGCAGCCGAGGCGCTCTACTTCCAAACCGAATTTCCCGATGGCGTCTATGCTCGCGTCAACGTAGGTCCGGGCTCCACCGATGAGCTTGTCCTTGCCCTGTCCGAGGCGACGCCGGTGCTGCAGGAGGGCCTAGGCGCGCCCGACAACGCCAGCTTTGCCGCCTGGGTCGCCACCAACGACATCGTGCGCTCCCAGATCGACGAGCGCATCCTACGCGCGGCCGAGCAGGGATTGCCGTTTAAGGGAGGAGACCTCTAATGGATCCGAGCGTCTACATCCCCGCCTATCTGGAGCGCACCTATCTGGCATCGCACCCCGAACTCACCGATGCAGCACGCGAGCTTGTCCATAACGACATCAGCGCAAACCCTCACAAGTATGCGCAAACCGAACATGCCCAAGCGCTGCTGTCCTATGCCGGCGTTCATCGTCATTTGCTTGACGAGCTTCGTCGCATCGAAGACATGGGCAGTGATGAGGAGTTCGAGCAGACGCGCAACCGTCTGTTCGACGATATGCGCGATGAGCTGCTCAAGATCGTCCGCGTCGATGCACTTGCCGTCGATGCGCAGCTGCTCGCCATCATCCTGGCGGACACGCCCGTCGATGCCTGCCTGGGCGACCTGATGAAGCTCGAGGCGAGCACGGCTGACTACCTGCAACAGAGCGTGCCCGGGTTTGATATGGAGGCTCCGCACTACTGGGCCAATAATGTTTTGGCCGACGGTGTCACCGCAGCAGACCTTACCGTGAGCGAGCCGGCGCTTATCGGGTGGCTCCACACGCTCGAGGCCATCTCGCAGCTGTGCATGGCGAGCGCTCGTTACCGTGCTGCTGCCAACTACGCCAGCCGCGTCCTTAAGGCAGAAGGTTATCCCACCCGAGCTGCCGGCACCGTGTTACTCGCCCTCGCCCGCTTGGAAGACCAGGACGGCTTTTTTGCCCTGGCTCACCAGCTCGAGGAGCAGGTGGGAGCTGATGCACTCGAGAACTCCCCCTGGTACCTGCTCGCCCGCACGATTCTGCTGTTCAAAACAAACAAGATGCGCCCGGCGACGCGCGCGCTGCGTGAGTTCGCTAACCGTTGCGAGGGCGGCGCGTTCTTCTTGCTGAACCCCATGTACCAGACGCCGTACCTTCCCTGCCGACCCGAGCCACGCGACCCCTGGGACCTCTCGCACCAGGCGGTTTGGGAAGCCGACGGCATTATCTCGGACACCCCCGACTTTGCCCCCTGGGCCAACGCCTGCGAAGACGTATCGCAGCTTGCCCAGGAATTTGCGCGCCGCTACGACTTTTAGCGACGCGATCGCCCCGACCATGTCATCTATGTTAGGAACGGCTTCATGAACCTCCGCTCATCTCTCGCCTGCACCTCGAGCGATATCGCCCGCTGGGGGCTGCGCTCCGTCCTCAAACGCCAGGGCGGCGTGCTTCCCGGCCGCATCGCCATGAAGATCGACCCCGAGCTGCTAAGCGACCTCGCGAGTCTGGTCGACCGCAGCGTGGTGATCACCGGTACTAATGGCAAGACCACCACATCCAACCTCATCGCCGACGCCGTTGCTGCCAGCGGTGCCACCGTGGTGTGCAACCGTGCCGGCAACAATATGGAGCCTGGCGTAGTAGGTGCTCTGCTCGAGGCCCGCGACGGCCTTAAGCACACTGACAGCGGCAAGCGCGTGGGCGTTTTTGAGTGCGACGAGCTCTACACCTGTCTCTTATACACATCTCCGAGCCCACGAGACTCCTGAGCATC
>CABSNS010000062.1:0-7019 GCA_902479105.1 uncultured Collinsella sp.
TGGTCGCGCCCTTGAAGTTGAACGTCAGATTGTCCAAATGCGGCCCGCGCAGCGTCGAGCCGTTACGCGGTTTGGTAAAACCGCGTAACCCCCTAGTACATCTTTGCGCCGGCGGGGATGGAGGCGTCGAGCTGGATCAGGTTGAGGCGCTCCTCGCCCTCCTCCTCGTGGACAGCGCTGATCAGCATGCCGCAGCTGGGAATACCCATCATCTTGCGCGGAGGCAGGTTGGTGATGGCGAGCAAGGTCTTGCCAACCAGGTCCTCGGGCTCGTAATAAGCGTGAATACCGGAGAGGATGGTGCGGTCGGTGCCGGTGCCGTCGTCGAGCGTAAAGTTCAGCAGCTTCTTGGACTTCTTGACGGCCTCGCATGCCTTGACCTTCACAGCGCGGAAGTCGCTCTTGGAGAAGGTATCAAAGTCGACGAACTCCTCAAACAGCGGCTCAACGGCGATCTTGGAGTAATCGAGCGTGGGCTTAAGCGACTTAACGAACGGGCTCGCGGCGTTGCCGGCCTCGGCAGCCTTGGCGGCAGCGGCACCGGACCGGAAACCCTTCTCGGGCTTCATGTGCGGGAACAGCAGCACGTCGCGGATAGAAGCCTGGTTGGTGAGCAGCATGACCACGCGGTCGATACCAATGCCAATGCCGCCCGCGGGAGGCATACCGTACTCGAGGGCGCGCACGTAGTCCTCGTCGTGCTCCATGGCCTCGTCGTCACCGCCGGCCTTCTCGGCCATCTGGGCGGCAAAGCGCTCGGCCTGGTCGACCGGGTCGTTGAGCTCGGAGAACGCGTTGGCGTACTCGTGACCGGCAATAACCAGCTCAAAGCGGTGCGTCAGGCGCGGGTCGTCCTCAAAACGCTTGGCAAGCGGGCTGACCTCGATGGGGTAATCGCACACGAACGTCGGGTTGACGATGGTGTCCTCGCCCAGCTCATCGTAAATCTCGGCGATGATCTTGCCAGCAGTCCACTCGGGCTTGATCTCCAGGCCCTTCTCGCGCGCGGCGGCAGCAAGCTCCTCGACCGGCGTGTCGATGGTGACCTGCTTGCCGAGCACGTCGGAGACGATGTCGGTCATGGGACGGCTGGCCCACTCACCAGAAAGGTCGATGGTCTGGCCCTGGTACTCGATGACCTCGGGGTTGCCGATGGCCTTGTTGGCAGCCTTGATGACACCTTGGGCGAGTGCCTTCATGCCCTCGAGGTCGGAGAAGGCACGGTAGGCCTCCATCGTGGTGAACTCGGGGTTGTGGGTGAGGTCCATGCCCTCGTTGCGGAAGATGCGGCCGATCTCGAACACGCGCTCAAAACCACCGACGATGCAGCGCTTGAGGTGCAGCTCGGTGGCAATACGCAGGTAGCACTCCTGATCGAGCGCGTTGAAGTGGGTAATGAACGGCTTGGCAGTAGCGCCGCCTTGGATGGTCTGCAGGATGGGGGTCTCGACCTCCATGTAGCCGTCGGACTCCATAAAGCGACGGAAGGTGGAGAGAATCTGCGAACGCTTACGGAAGGTCTCGCGAACGTCGTCGTTGGCGATCAGGTCGACATAGCGCTGGCGATAGCGGGTCTCCTTGTCGGAAAGACCGTGGAACTTCTCGGGCAGCGGACGAACGGCCTTGGCAAGCAGGGTCGCGCTCTTAGGGGCAACGGAAAGCTGGCCACGCTGGGTGCGCACGACCACGCCGGTCACGCCCAGGATGTCGCCCAGGTCGAGGGCCTTGAGCGTACTCCAGGCAGCCTCGTCCATGTCGTTGATGCGGCAGAACAGCTGAATCTCGGCAGTCGCATCGCGCACGACGATGAACATGATCTTGCCCTGACCGCGCTTGGCGACCACACGGCCAGCGATCTTCACGACGTCCTCGGTGTCCTCGCCATCGGCAAGCTCGGCGTACTTAGCCTCGATATCGGCGACGTAGTCCTCAAGCTCAGAGTGCTCGGGATAGGGGTTCTGGCCCGCCTCGAACAGGGCGGCGCGCTTGGCCAGGCGGGTGGCGCGCTCGTCGTTGAGCGTCGATGCCTGATCGGCGGCGTTCTGGTTCTCTGCCATAAGTTAGCTCCTCAAACTAAAACGCTCCCCAGGATTCGGTCCCAGGGAGCGAAAACATACCTTTACGCGGGACCGTGGTCTAGCGTGCGATCTTGGCGATGGTGTAGACGCGAGTCTTGCCGGAAGGCGTAACGACCTCGACGGAATCGCCCTCGCCGTGACCAATGATGGCGTGACCGACCGGAGACTCGTTGGAAATCTTGTGCTCGAGCGAGTTGGTCTCGGTGGTACCGACGAGCGTGACTTCCATGACCTCACCGTTGGGATCAATCAGCGAAACGGTGGAACCGATGGAGACGGTCAGGTCGCCCGTGGTGGCAGCAACCTGAGCGTTGGCGAGGATGGCCTGGATCTCGGCAATACGAGCGGCGTTCTGGGCCTGCTTGTCCTTAGCGGCGTCGTACTCGGAGTTCTCCGAAAGGTCGCCGAACGCGCGGGCTTCCTTGATGTCCTCGACGATCTCCTTGGCGTAATCGCCCTCACGCCAAGCGAGCTCCTCGACGAGCTTCTGGCGGCCCTCAGCGGTCAGTACGATCTGGCTTGCGTCCATACGGATATCTCCCCAACTCTGATCAAACAATCAACTGTCAACAAAACGAAAAAGACCGGCTAGCCTGCGGGCAAGCCGGTCAGGTGCTCACCCCAAAGGGATGGGACTACTCTGCGTCCGCGTCGCTGTCCTCTGCCTGCTTCTTCTTGGCAGCAGCGAGCTTGGCCTCGAGCTCAGCGATCTCCTTGTCCTCCTCGGACTGCTCGACCACGACCTCCTCGGCCTGCTTGGTCTCGGCCTTATCGTCGCCCTCCATACCCTCGCGGATATTCTTGACGGTAGAGCCGAGGGACTTGCCGAGCTTCGGCAGGTTCTTGGGCCCGAAGATAATCAGGACAACGACGAGAATAATGATGAGCTCAGGAGCCCTCAGTCCAAACATGTAGACCTCCACAATACAGCGAGACAAGCTCGAATGAGTATACCGCGGGTATCGCGGTATCACAACACTAGCTAAAAAAAGGGACCGCAAGAAGCGGTCCCTCCTCATGCTCTGGTCGGGTTGACTGGATTTGAACCAGCGACCCCTGCGTCCCGAACGCAGTGCTCTACCAAACTGAGCCACAACCCGTTAGCTCGACTATAGTAACAAAGATTTTCGCCGCGTGCTAGAGAAATTTTTATTTCTTTGGTGCGTCGATTTGAACCGTGTTGGGAATAAGCTCAGTCGCGCAGGCCCACCAGCCATTTTGCTGGGCAGCATCGGCAAGCCCTTCGGCCGTGGCAGCGGTGTCGCAAATGGCAAACGAGCAGGCACCCGATCCGCACACATCTACAGCAACGGTTCCGTCCTGTTTACGCAGCCAGTCGAGGACCGTTTGAATCTGCGACTCCATCTGTGCGGAAATGACACCAAGGTTGTTATGGATGAGTGCATATGCCGTCTCGGCATCACCAGCACGCAAGGCAGAAGCTATCGCGCCGGGCTTATCCGCAGGCACCGGGACCTCGTCAAAACGTCGATAGGCTTCAATTGTTGAAACGCTCGCCTCGCGCGGCTTGACCAACACAACGGGCGTTGCGGGCAGCGCGGGGTACTCGGTTGCCAGCACATCTCCCCCGCCCACATAGAATGCGGGGCTCGCATGCAAAAAGAACGGCACATCGGCGCCAATACCGCGCGCGATGTCATCCAGCGCAGGATCGCTGCGGTCGACGCCCCAGAGCTCCGCTAAGGCGACAATGACCGCCGCGGCGTCCGTCGAAGGACCGCCCAGACCAGCACACAGCGGAATGTGCTTCTCGATCGTCACGCAGATATTGGCCTCGCGCCCATAATGCTCGGCCATAGCGGCCGCCGCACGATACGCCGTATTCTTTTGCATGGGAAAGTCGGATGCCGGAACCGTCTGGACGGTCAACTCCTGCGCCGGGGCGACCGTCACGATATCGGCAAGACCGACGGCTGCCATCAGGGAATCGACCTTGTGGTAGCCGCGGTCGTCACGCTCGGTATGAACCCCCAGGTAGAGGTTGATCTTTGCCGGCGCAGAAAGGGTCAGGGACCAATCGGTCACCGTTAGTGCTCCTCGAGCTGATTGCCGAGCGGGGTAAAGATGTGCTCGCCGCTCTCGGGGTCGAACAGCTCGACCTGGCCGGTAAGGACATCGATATACTGGTAGGACTGGCGCGACTTGCGGCCACGGCGCTCGTCAACCTCGACGATAAAGACGGCGGGGTGAACGCTCTTGATGGTGCCCATGCGCTCGACGACGCGGGTGCGGCCCATGTTGGCCTTCACCTTGACGCGATCGCCCACCATATCGGTCAGCTTCTCGTGGATGTCGTCGACGTGATTGACTTCCATCTCTTCCATGAACAGGGCCTCCAGAAGGTGCAATTCAAAAAGGGGATAATACCCCTAAGATAGACAAAACTCTAATACTATAGCACCCTGCTGCCGCCATACGCAAGTAGCTAAATAAGCCCCGTCCCAAATACGTATCAGACGACAGCCTCGCATGACCAGTTGTTACGCGGTTTGGTAAAACCGCGTAACCTAAAGGTTGTCGGTGTCCAGGACGATGGTGAAGGGGCCGTCGTTGACGAGGCTGACCTTCATGTCGGCGCCGAAGATGCCGTGCGCCACATGCTCGACGTCTTCGCGCACCAGCGACAGGAAGTACTCATAGAGCTCGTTGGCCACATCGGGCGCGCCGGCATCCGTAAAGGACGGACGGCGACCATGACGGCAATCGGCAAACAGCGTGAACTGCGACACCACGAGCACATCACCGTCGACATCGGCAAGCGCCAGATTGGTCTTGCCGTTCTCGTCCTCGTTAATGCGCAAGCCCCGGAGCTTGCCCCACAGTTTATCGGCCTCGGCGCGTGTATCGCCATGGCCCACGCCCAGCAGTACCAGGTAACCGCGGCCAATCTTTCCCACACACTCGCCGTCGACCGTCACACCGGCATTGAGCACGCGCTGCACCACCGCACGCACGGCCTACTCCTCGCCCGTCAGCTTGGCGGACAGGTGCTCGAGCGCATGGAAGCGATGGCTAATGGCGTTCTTCTCGTCCGCCGTGAGCTCGGCCATAGTCTTGCCCGGCGTGTCGACCGGCAGGAACAGCGGGTCATAGCCAAAGCCGTAATCGCCGCGGCCCTCGTGCGCAATGACGCCCTCACAGGCACCCTCGCCATAAGTAACTAGGCCGTCCGTGTCGATAAGCGCGACGACGCTCATAAAGCGCGCGGTGCGGTCCTCGTCGGCCACGCCTTCCAGATTCACGAGGAGCTTGGCGTTGTTGGCGGCATCGTCACCGTGCACGCCCGCGTAGCGCGCGCTATACACACCCGGCTCGCCATCCAATGCATCGACAACCAGGCCCGAATCGTCGGCGATGGCCATAAGCCCTGTCTCCTCCACCGCGGCCTGCGCCTTGATGATGGCGTTCTCCAAAAACGTCGTGCCGTTTTCCTCGGGGTCCTCAAAGTCGCCCAGCTGGCCGAGCGCCACAAAGCGAACCTCGGGCATAACCTTGCCCAAAATGGCCTCGATCTCGGTGAGCTTATGGGCATTGCCCGTTGCCACGACGATGGTCGCCGCCGGGTCGAGGGTGTCGATATCGATCTTCTCAAGTGCCATGACTGGCCTCCTTGTCTCTATAGCAATGCCGTACTGAGCATGATGAGGACCACAGCCCTCCCCCTCAATCAACGGCAGCCTTATGCTTCGGCGTTTCCGCAGATAAAACCTGCCAAAATAAACCTGTCCCTTTTTGGCAGGTTAGGCGAGGGCTTGGCGCTGGAGTTCGATGAGCTCGGCGATGCCCTTGTCGCCCAGGTCGAGCAAGGCGTTGAGACGCTTGCGGTCGAAGGGCGCCTGCTCGCCGGTGCCCTGGAGCTCAATCATCTCGCCGGTGTCGGTAGCGACGAGATTCATGTCGACCTCGGCGTGGCTATCCTCGGAATAATCGAGGTCGAGCATGGTATTGCCGTCGACAACGCCCATAGAGATGGCAGCAACCTGGCCCGTGAGCGGGATGCGCTCGATCTTGCCGGCCTCGACCCACATAGCAAGGGCGTCGTGTAGCGCCACCCAGGCACCGGTAATGCTCGCCGTACGCGTGCCGCCATCCGCCTGGATCACATCGCAGTCGACGGTGACGGTGTACTCACCGAGCGCCTTCATGTTGACGACGGTGCGCAGGCTGCGGCCGATGAGGCGCTCGATCTCCATGGAGCGGCCCTTACGCTTGGCGTACTCGCGCTTGCAACGCTTGCCGGTCGATGCCGGCAGCATGGCATACTCTGCGGTTACCCAACCGGCCTTGGCGCCCTTGCGCCAGCCCGGCACGCCCTCCTCGATGGTGGCGGCACACAGCACGCGCGTGTCACCGAACTCAGCCAGGCACGAGCCGTGGGCATGTTTCATAACACCACGAGTGAGCTTGACGGGGCGCAGCTCATTGGCGGCACGGCCGTTGGCGCGGTTGACCTGCATGTACTCCATAGAAATATCCTTTCGGCCAAAGAAGAGGGCAAGTCTTTGGACGGTAACCCTACATCTATTTCAGTTCGTCGATATCGACATGCTCGATGCTTTTGAGCGGCTGGCCAAAGATAAAGCTACCCGCCACCGCAAACTCGGCAATGTTGTCAGACGTGGTGGCAAAGCGATGCTGCGGCTCGGCAGCGTCGCCTGCCAGCTGCTCGCGGCGCGTGAGGATATCGGTCAGCTCGCGCGTAGTCTCCTCGGCGGAACTCACCACGCGCACCCCGGGCCCCAGCGCATGGCGAATAGGTCCCACGAGCAGCGGAAAGTGCGTGCAGCCGAGCACCACGGTATCGATTCCACGATCGCGCAGCGGCTCAACCGTGGCGCCGACCAGCGCTCGCACGGCCGGCGTATCGAAGATGTCCTCGTTCTCGAGCCACTGCTCCTGCAGATGCGCACCCGAGGCGAG
>CABSNS010000063.1:0-7009 GCA_902479105.1 uncultured Collinsella sp.
ACCCCAAGATTGACGTGCGGCCGGTCCGAGGCCAGATTGACGATCTTGAGGACGAGATTCGCGAGCGCGTGGCCCGCAAGGAGCGCGTGCTGGTGACCACGCTCACCAAGCGCATGGCCGAGGATCTGACCGATCACCTGCTCGACGCTGGCATTAAGGTCAACTACATGCATTCCGATACAGCTACGATGGACCGTGTCGAGATCCTGCGAACGCTGCGCGAGGGAAAGATCGATGTTCTCGTTGGCATCAACCTGCTTCGCGAGGGTCTAGACCTTCCCGAGGTCTCGCTGGTGGCAATTCTCGACGCCGACAAGGAAGGTTTCTTGCGCAATCGCCGTTCGTTGATTCAGACGATTGGCCGTGCGGCCCGTAATGCCGACGGCGAGGTCATCATGTATGCAGACGTTGTGACCGATTCGATGAAAGAAGCCATCGAGGAGACGCAGCGCCGTCGCGAGATTCAGATGGCATATAACGAAGAGCATGGCATTGTGCCCAAGACGGTCCGCAAGGCCATTAACGACATTTCGAGCTTTATTGCCGAGGCCGAAAAGACTGTGGGCTCGAAGGGACGCTCGAGAGGCGATTCGCTGGGTCACGGTGCGTTCTATACGCCCGACGAAAACGGCGAGGGCGCCGCGCCGGAGACGGTGACGCCCGAGCAGACGCTTGCCGAGCAACTGGAAGGGCTGCCGCATGACGAGCTCGTGCGGATCGTCGAGACCATGGAGGAAGACATGCGTAACGCTTCCGCCGCCATGGACTTTGAGGAGGCGGCGCGTCTGCGCGATGCCGTCGTTCAGATTCGGGCGATGCTTGAGGGCGCATCTGAGGACGAAACGATTGAGCGTTTGCGTTCGCAGGCTCGCAAGGGCTCTACCTTTGCTTCGGGCAGAAAACGCCAGGGTGCACGATTCAGGAAGTAGCGAACAGGCCCCGAGTTCCCTGTGGAGCTCGGGGCCTGTGTCGTTCGGACGTGAGAGTTCGTGCACTAGAGGTCTGCTATCAGCGCCTCAGCGCAACGGATGCCGTCGGTGGCGGCACTCATGATGCCGCCGGCATATCCGGCACCCTCGCCGCAAGGGTAAAGGCCCGGAGTCGACACGGCGTGGCATGTTCGATCGCGGGTGACGGTGACCGGGGAGCTCGAACGCGTCTCCACGCCAGTGAGGACCGCATCGGGGCGGTCATAGCCACGCAGTTTCTTACCGAGCAGGGGAATTCCCAAACGAAGCGATTCGACGATATGCTGCGGGAGGGCATCGTCGATCGCCGTCCAGGTCACGCCAAGTGGATAGGTTGGTTTTACCTTTCCGGGCGCCGTGCTGGCGCGCCCCGCAAGGAAATCTCCGACGAGCTGTGCCGGCGCGTTCCAGTTGGAGCCACCCAGGCGATAGGCGGCTCGCTCGCAGGCGCGCTGGAGCTCAATGCCTGCGAGCGGATCATCGCCGGGAAGGTCGTCGGGTGTGACGTTAACGAGTAGGGCGGCATTCGCGTTGCGCCCGTCACGGGCATTGAGGCTGGCGCCGTTGACGCACAGATGGCCCTGCTCGGAAGAAGCCGCGACAACCTGTCCGCCGGGGCACATACAAAACGAGAACACGCTGCGGCCGTTGGGGAGATGGGCGACAAGCTTGTAGGGGGCTGCTCCGAGTGCCGGGTGCCCTGCCGAAGGGCCATATTGGGCACGGTCGATGTCGCGCTGAGGATGCTCGATGCGCACACCCATGGCAAAGGTCTTTTGCGCGAGGGCAACGTTATGTTCTTTGAGAAGCTCGAATACGTCGCGGGCGGAATGGCCGCAGGCGAGAATGAGGTGCTTTGTGGCGATTGTCTCGCTTGTGGTTTCTTGGGGCGGTTGGACATCGACGCCGGTGATGGCGCCAGATTCATCGGTTCGAATATTGACGAGCTTTGTTCGATAGCGGACGGTTCCACCGAGCTGCTCGATGCGCTGAGAAATGTTGGTGACGACGGTGGGTAGGATGTCGGAGCCAATGTGCGGCTTGGCGTCCCACAGGATGTCGCGAGGTGAGCCCGCTTTGACGAAGGTCTCAAGAATCAGTCGATGGGCAGGATTCTTGGTTCCCGTGTTGAGCTTGCCGTCCGAGAAGGTCCCTGCGCCGCCCAGGCCAAATTGGATATTGCTTTCGGGGTCGAGGATACGCTCCTTAAGAAAGAGATCAATCGCTTCCGAGCGGCGAAGCGCGGGGTCGCCGCGCTCGATGAGCAGGGGTTTAAGGCCCGCTTCGGCAAGGGTCAGGGCGGCGAAGAGACCGGCGCAACCGGCGCCGACAACGACGGGACGCCCCTTGGGTGCATTTGGGACAGGGTTGGGGAATGAAGGAGCCTCGCCGTCTACCATGCGGATGCGCGAGCGGTCGCGCTCGGCGACGCGGTCGACCACCTCCTGCTCGAGTCGGGAGCTTGTCAGCTCAACTCGAAAGCTCAAAATAAAATGGACATCTCGCTTTTTACGGGCGTCGATTGACTTGCGATGGAGCTCAATGGCTTTAATCTGGGAATCCTCGCATCGCAGGGCTCGTTTGACGGCGCGTCTGCCAATAGCAAGGCAGGCGGCTTCGTCGCCGGCCTCATCGAGTGACGCGTGGACTTGGGTGATTTCGATCATCGAGGTCTCCTTAGATGCAAGAAAGAGGCCGCCCGGTGTCCCAGACGGCCCGAATGCGTTTTGATTATAGACTGCGCGGCTATAGGCTGCTTGCAGCGCGAATACCCGAGATCCAAGCCCACGCAAGGTTGAAACCGCCGCAATCGGCATCGATGTCGAGCGCCTCGCCACAGATGTAAAGTGGGGCGCCTGCCGCGTTGCTCACGCAGAGGTTGGGAGCTGAGACGCTCTCGATGGGCACGCCGCCGCGCGTGACCTGGGCCGAACGCTCCTCTGTCGTTCCCTCGACGAGCAACTTAAAGTGCTTGAGGATTGAGACTAGATGGATGGGGTCGTGCGACCCGGGGTGGCACTGTTCGAATGCGGTGCAGACAACGTGTGAGAACTGCGGGGCGAGCATGCCGTCGAGCCAGCGGGGGTCGCAGGGCGAAAAGCCGCCGAGCAACTCAACTCGCTGGTTGAGCATATCGAGCAACTCGTCTTTGGAGAGGTCGGGGAAAACGTCGAGCAGAATCGTGTCGCCGCGCTGGACGCGACGGGAGAGGTTAAAGGCGGCAACGCCTGAGATGCCAAAGGTTCGGAAGAGCACTTCGCCGTCTTCGCGCCAGAGCTCCTCGTGATTGCGGGTGAGCGTCAAACGGGCGCGGACGCGCAGGCCATCCAGTGTCTTGAGCGCAGCCTGGTCGCCGAAGACCGATGCCGACACAGGGCAGAGGACGGGTCGCTGCGGGGTGAGGGAAAGATTGAACGTCCTCGCGATGTCGGCAGGGTTGCCGCCCGTAGCGATAATTACGGCCTTTGCCTGCAGCGTCTCGTTCGTGCGAGGGGTGTCGGCGAGCGCCTTCCGAAGCGAGCGTAGTTCGGATTTTCGGTCGTCGTGCTTTTTTGCCTTGAGTGCTCGCGCGGGACGGTCTATTTGGAGTGCCCAGCCCTCGGGGGCTTTGAATGCCGAGGCGACGTTTGCTCCACAGATCAAGGTGATATCCAGGTGATTGCAAGCGTTGAGAAGCGCATCGCGCACCGATTCGGCACGAAGGGAGCGCGGATACAGCCGGCCCTCCTCGGAGGTCGTCATGATGCCCAGCGAGGAGAAGAAACTGCCGAGCTCTTGCTCAGGCTGGGGGCCCATGACGGATTCGACGAATGCGGGGTGGTTGTACCGTTGGAAATCAATTGATTCGTTGGAAAGGTTGCAGCGGCCGTTGCCGGTCGCAAGGAGTTTAAGGCCGCAGGCAACATCGCGCTCAACGATGCAGGCGTTTTTGCCTGCGCGCGCGGCAGTAATGGCGGCGGCGAGACCCGAGGCCCCGCCGCCGATTACCAAGACGTCATAGGAGGCGTTTGCGTTCACTTAGGCCTCGGCGGTTTCGTGCGGGGCAATGGCCTCGACGGCAGAGACGGCCTTGGGCAGCATGCCATCGGGCAGCGCGGTCTCGACCTCGCCCTTATCGCAGGCCTCGGCGAGTGACGGATTGATGGGAAGCTGACCCAAGATCTCGAGGTTGTAACGCTCGGCGACCTCGGGGAGCTTGCTCTTGCCAAAGACCTCGATCTTCTTGCCGCAATCGGGGCACTCGATATAGCTCATGTTTTCGACGATTCCCAGAATGGGGACGTTCATCTTCTCGGCCATGTTGACCGCCTTGGCGACGATCATCGAGACCAGATCCTGCGGGCTCGTGACGATGACGATGCCATCGACGGGCAGCGACTGGAAGACGGTGAGGGCGACGTCGCCCGTTCCCGGAGGCATGTCGACCAGCAGGTAGTCGATGGGGCCCCATGAGGTTTCGCTCCAGAACTGCCTGATGGCACCCGCGATAACCGGACCGCGCCAGAGGACGGGGTCGGTTTCGTTTTGGAGCAGCAGGTTAGAGCTCATAACCTTGATGCCGTGTTCGGAGATTTCGGGCAGCATAAGGTTGCCGAGGGCATGGACGTGACGTCCGCTCATGCCGAACATCTTAGGGATAGAGGGGCCGGTAATATCGGCATCGAGGACGCCGACCTTGTGGCCGTGGCGGGAAAGCTCCGTGGCGATGGCGCCGGTGACGAATGACTTGCCGACGCCGCCCTTGCCGGAAAGCACGGCGATAACGCGCTTGACCTCGGACAGCGTATTCTCCTCAAATTGCGACGGCGACGTTTGCCCGCCGGCTGCCTGTGCGTGCTCGCAACCCATGTTTGACTCCTTTGTATATGTTGGGGCCTGAGCCCCGCGGTGTGACACGAGCGTCATTGTACCCTCGTTTGCGAGCGGGAGACATTCATGATGCGTGGCAGGCGATCGGCGGTATTCGAAAGTACAGACCGAGCGTGCGGTCTGCGGCGTCAGGCAACGCAAAAGGTCTGCGAATCTTGTATTACGAACATCTGTGCGCGTCGAGTGCGCTAAACTCATCGTCAGTGTGATTTGAAGTTGTAGGAGGCAAGGAGCTTCCATGTCTGATTCTTCTATCGTTATCCGCGGCGCGCGCGAGCATAACCTGCGCGATATCGATGTTTCCATTCCGCGTGACCAGCTCGTGGTCATAACCGGTCTTTCCGGATCGGGCAAGAGCTCACTGGCGTTCGATACCATCTATGCCGAGGGCCAGCGCCGTTACGTCGAGAGCCTTTCGAGCTATGCGCGTCAGTTTTTGGGCCAGATGGACAAGCCCGATCTGGACTCGATTGACGGTCTGTCGCCGGCTGTGTCGATCGATCAGAAAACGACGTCCAAAAACCCACGCTCGACGGTGGGCACCGTAACCGAGATTTACGACTATCTGCGTCTGCTGTTTGCTCGCGTGGGAACGCCGCACTGTCCTGAGTGCGGTCGTGTCATTGAGCGTCAGACGACCGATCAGGTCGCCGATAAGGTGCTGGCAGCGGGGGAGGGCCGCCGCGCGTTCGTGTTGGCGCCGGTGGTTCGTGGACGCAAGGGCGAATATGCCAAGCTGTTTGAGGACCTGCGTGCGGAGGGCTTTAGCCGTGTGCGCGTCGACGGCGAGGTGCGCTCGCTTGACGACCCCATCGACCTGGACAAGAAGTTCAAACACGACATTGAGGTCGTGGTCGACCGTATCGTGATTCGAGAGAACTCCCTGGGTCGCATTGCCGAGTCCGTTGAGCAGGCGACGGCACTGGCGCACGGTAACGTGAACGTGTACATGCTGCCCGACCGCGACGCTCCCGAGGGAACCGAGGGCGAGCTGCTGGAGTATTCGCTGGCACTGGCGTGCCCGGAGCACGGGCATTCCATCGACGACCTGCAGCCGCGCGATTTCTCGTTCAACGCGCCCTATGGTGCATGTCCCGAGTGCGATGGCCTGGGCTTTAAAAAGACAGTCGATGCCGAGGCGCTGATCGAAGACCCCTCAAAGTCGATTGCCGACGGAGTATTTGGCAGTCTGTTCGGCAATTCCAACTATTATCCGCAGATTTTTGCTGCGGTCTGCAAACACTTTAAGGTGAGTGCCGATACGCCATGGGAGGACCTGCCCCCGCGGGTGCGTCGTGCGTTTTTGGATGGCATGGGCGACACGAAGATTTCGGTCGACTATCAAAAGCTCGATGGGCGTCGCAGCCAGTGGGACACTAAGTTCTCGGGTGTGCGCAACATCCTGTACGAGCGCTACAACGAGACGACGAACGAGAACACCAGGACTCGCTTGGAGAAATACATTCGCGAAGAGCCATGCTCGAGCTGTCATGGTGCTCGCCTGCGTCCCGAGATGCTTGCCGTCACCGTGGGCGGCAAGTCCATTTACGACGTCTGCTGCCTGTCGTGTCGTGAGTCGCTCGAGTTTTTTGAGGGCCTGGAGCTTACCGAGCGTCAGCAGTTTATCGGCGGTCGCATCGTCAAGGAAATCCTGGAGCGCCTTCGTTTTCTGGTCGATGTCGGACTCGACTATCTGACGCTCGATCGCGCCTCGGCGACGCTTTCCGGCGGTGAGGCACAGCGCATTCGCCTGGCAACGCAGATCGGCGCCGGCCTCATGGGCGTTCTGTACATTCTGGACGAGCCGTCGATCGGCCTTCACCAACGCGACAACGAACGCCTGATCAAGACGCTCGAGCGCTTGCGCGATATCGGTAATACCGTTATCGTTGTCGAGCACGACGAAGATACGATTCGCGCTGCCGACTACGTGATCGATATGGGTCCCGGTGCGGGCGTTAACGGCGGACACGTGGTCGCCGCGGGAACGCCTGCCGATATCATGGCATGCCCCGATTCCATGACGGGTGCCTATTTGACCGGCAAGCGGATGATCCGCGTGCCCGATGAGCGCCGCAAGCCCGGCCGCGGCTGTCTTAAGATTACTGGCGCCCGCGCTAATAACCCTGTCTCTTATACACATCTCCGAGCCCACGAGACTCCTGAGCATC
>CABSNS010000064.1:0-6998 GCA_902479105.1 uncultured Collinsella sp.
CCGTCTAATTCGTCGGCAGCGTCAGATGTGTATAAGAGACAGGTTCTGCCAGGAGCAGGGCGCCCGCACGCTGATGTACGTCTCCAACGACAACACCCCGGCCACCGAGTACGCCGATTACAAGTTCTTCAGCTTCGCCGAGGACGACGTCCTGTGCGAGGCCATCTACACCTACCAGATCACGCTGGTCGCCCGCTTCCTCAAGAACGCCGGCGCCTTCCCCAAGTACGACACCTTCATGGAGGAGTTCGGCAACATCGCTCCGTACCTCATCAAGGCCAAGGACGCTCAGGACGAGCGCTGCGCCGCCATGGCCGAGGACTTCAAGGACACCGACTACCACATGGTGATCGGCTCCGGCATGCTCTGGGGTGAGGCCTACGACTACGCTATGTGCATTCTCGAGGAGATGCAGTGGATCAAGACCAAGTCTATCCACGCCGCCGAGTTCTTCCACGGCACCATCGAACTGTGCGAGGAGGGCACGAGCCTCATCATGCTCTACGGCGAGGACGACACCCGCAAGCTCATGGACCGCGTGGACAACTTCACCCACATGCTCGCTGACGAGAAGGGCGTCCATGTCCGCGTGAACAAGTTCGACACCGCCGAGGTCGAGCTGCCGTTCAGCGACCCCGAGTTCCGCAAGATCGTCTCCCCGATGGTCACCTACACCATCACCGAGCGTCTGAGCTGCCATCTCGAGCACGTCCGTAACCACCCGCTCACCACGCGTCGTTACTATCACCAGATGAACTACTAATCCTCTCAAATTGCTGCGGTTATCTGCAGGCGAGCTGCGCAGAATGCCTCGCCTGCAGACCTGTTTCTGGGGTTGATCGAAATGGTTGTCCAGTATCTTCTAGTTGCACTGGTCGCATTTATTGCGTCCATGGACGAGCAATTATTTGGCATTACGATGCTTGGTCGTCCGCTGTTTACGAGCCTGTTTGTCGGCTTGATCCTTGGCGATGTCCAGCAGGGCGTTATCGTCGGCGCTGCTTTGGAGTCCATGTTCATGGGCGCCATCATGGTCGGTGCGGCGGTTCCTCCCGAGGTCTATGCCTCCGGCGTGCTTGGCTGCGCGTTTGCCGTCATTACGGGTACGGGCACGGCAACTGCCGTCGCACTCGCCCTTCCCGTCTCCGTCTTCCTTCAGGTGTGGCGCAACTTCTGCTACGCCGTTCCGGGTGCCTTTGCCTGCAAGAAGATTGAGACCGCTCTGGCAAATCGTGATCTTGCCAAGGCGAATCTGTACCATCTGACCATCGTGCCGCTGTCGATTGGCATTCCGTCTGCACTGCTGGTGTTTT
This sequence comes from uncultured Collinsella sp., assembly GCA_902479105.1. Lineage (GTDB taxonomy): Bacteria > Actinomycetota > Coriobacteriia > Coriobacteriales > Coriobacteriaceae > Collinsella. The sequence continues at coordinate 1,314 of CABSNS010000064.1, forward strand.
GCTCGCTGTTCTTTGGTGCCGACCTCATCAACAACGCGCTTAACGCTATTCCGCAGTTTGTGATGGACGGCCTCAACGTTGCGTCCGGCGTCATGGTCTGCATCGGCTTCGCTCTTCTTATCAGGACCATGGGCGACAACAAGCTTCTTCCCTGGCTGTTCCTGGGATTCATTATGGTCATCTACCTCAAGATGGACGTTGTCGGTGTTGCCGCTGCCGCTATCTGCGTCGCGCTGCTCCTGGCCTTCCGCGAGGGCTCGGCCGGTCCGCAGGCGGTTGCCGAGGATGAAGAGGAGGACTTCTAATGGCTACCCAGAACACCGATCTCAAAGAGGCCAAGAAGGACGCGATTATGACTCCCGATATGTATCGGAGCATGTTCCTTCGCCAGTTTACGAGCCAGTGCTCGCAGTCGTACGACAAGATGATGGCAATGGGCTTCATGTACACCATTCAGAAGCCCCTGCGAAAGATCTATCCCAACGACGACGATTACTATGCGGCGCTTGATCGCCATACCGAGTTCTTTAACATCACGCCTCATGTGCTTCCGTTTGTAGCCGGCCTAACGGTTTCGATGGAAGAGCAGGCGGCTGCCGATAAGAACTTCGACACGTCCTCGATTAACGCCATGAAGGTCGGCCTCATGGGACCGCTTTCCGGCATCGGCGATTCGTTCTACTGGGGTACGTTCCGCGTGGTCGCCGCCGGCATTGGTATTGGCATCGCGTCGACGGGCAACCCGCTCGGCCCCATCGTGTACGCGCTCATCTACTCCGTGATTAACCTTGCAACGCGTATCGTCGCCGCCCATCTGGGATACGACCTGGGAACCAAGTTCCTGCAGCAGTCCGAAGAGAACAACCTTATGTCTCGCATGACGCATGCTGCCGGTGTCCTCGGAATGACCGTCATCGGCGCGATGATTGCGGCGCAGGTCTCGCTGTCCACGGCTTTGACCTTTGATGTGGGTGGTTCGGAGATTGTCCTGCAGGATCTGTTCGATTCGATCTTCCCCGGTCTGCTGCCTTTGCTGGCAACGTTCGCTTGTGTTGCCCTCTATAAAAAGGGCGTCAAGACCATTTGGATTATTATTGGTATCTTCGCGATCTGCATCATCGGAACGGGCTTGGGAGTGTTCGCGGCGGCGTAATGTTGACTGCTATGCTCGCGCGTTGGATAACTAACTGACCGTTTGAAAACGGGGCTCGGCGTAAGGCCGGCCCCGTTTTTTGTTTGAGGGATTTTCCGACCGTCCAAAAATCCACGCTCGCCCATCACCCACGTATCTCTCATCTCTCATTCGTCACTAATACAAGAGATAACAGAAAGACGAGAGATAAATATGAGAGATAACTGAGCAGCAAAGAGACAAGAAATCACGGTATTGTCTCAATACTGATTGTTCTACCAGCAAAAACATGTTTAAATGAAACAGATAGTAGATATCTTATCTCTCATCTTTCACTCATCTCTAATACGAGAGATAACAGAGAGACAAGAGATAATTACGAGAGATAACTGAGAGACGAAGGAAATCTATTCGCGGCATTCTCCGCCGGACCGAGCGAAAGGACGTGCAGATGAACGAGAACGAGCTGATCGGTCTGCTCGAGTCTTTAAGGCGCATGGGCTCGGACGATCTTAACGTTGAGGTCAAGGAGAGCGCCACGACGCTTTCTCGCGACGTATGGGAAACGGTTAGCGCATTCGCGAATACCGCCGGCGGAATTATCGTGCTCGGCGTGAGCGAGCGCGCGGGCTTTGTCCCGGTTGAGAGCTTTGAGACCGAGAAGGTGCTCAACCAATTTGTCGCAGGCATGGGTGATGCCGGCGGTCGCGGAAAACTGGCCAATCCGCCCAAATACACTATTGAGCGCGTGGAGCTTCGGGGCACCGTGGTTCTCGTTATCACGATTGAGGAGCTCGACCCGTCGAGCAAGCCCTGCTATGTAATAGAACGCGGCGCCCAGGGCGGCAGCTACAAGCGCATTGATGACAAAGACGTGCCACTTTCATCGACCGAGGTTTTGGCACTGTCGTCATACGAGCGGACGAGTCCTAGCGATCGCGATGCAGTGCCCGGCGCGGTTGCAGGCGATCTTGACGAGGCACTGGTCGATCGCACGATAGAGCGTGCTTTCTCGCTGGCGCCCCGAGCTATGCACGGTGCGACGGACAAGAAAACAAAGCTGGAGCGCCTGAATTTCCTCGATTCCCAAGGCAACGTGACTAAGGCCGGACTCCTGGTTGCGGGCGCCTATCCTCAGCAGTTCTACCCCAAGCTCTTTATCGATGTGGCGGTCTATGCCGGAACGCAGAAGGGCGCGGCGGGGTCGTTGAGGTTCATGGACCGTACGATTTGCGAGGGAACGTTGGGCGAAATGATCTCGGATGCCGTCGCGGCGGTCGCCAAGAATTTGCGACGAACCTCGATGATCAAAGGCGTCTCGCGTGTCGACTCGCTGGAGATTCCCGAGGAGGTCCTGCGCGAGGCAATTGCCAACGCCGTAATCCACCGAGAATACGGAGACCAGTTCTGTGGGCAGTCGATCGCTGTTGACGTCTTTGATGACCGTATCGAAGTGACGAACCCCGGCGGCCTATACGGAGGAAAGACTCGCGAGAACCTGTTTGACGGCAGCTCCCGATGTCGCAATGCGACGCTTGTAAAGCTCATGTCGCTTGCCCCATTGCCCGACGGCGTGGGCTCTCCTGCCGAAGGCAACGGGTCGGGCATTCCAATGATGCTCGATGCCATGCGTGCGCAAGGTCTGGCCGAGCCCCTGTTCTGCCCGGGGTTCGATCGGTTCAAGGTCGTACTTTACCGTTCAAAGATCGAGCCGGTCGATCATGGCGGGGGCTTAATTGTGACGGCACTCAAACACTACGGCGAGCTGGGGACGCGTGAGCTGGCAGAACGCACGGGGCTTACAATTTCCCAGGTTAGGTCGCGCGTCAACGCGCTCATTGCTCAAGGCGAGCTTGAGCCCACGGCGCCGGCGACGAGCCGCAACCGCAAGTATCAACTGTCAGAGCGCGTGGAATAAATGCGTTAGTGGACGAGGCGAACCAATAATCGACCCTCAATTGGCGCCCACTAAGGTAAAGCGGTTGTTACTCAGTCGACGGTGATGCTAAAGACTCGGCTTACGCCGGCATGGCCCCGAACTCGTCCATCAAGAACAGCCTAAGAACCAGCTTGATGACATATCCCGGTTTGACTTCAGCCGTGCCAAAGACGTGACGCTCGGCGAGCTCGCTGCAGTATGCGTAGATATCGCGGATAAGGTCCGCGCCCGAAAGCGTAAACATGTAGCCTGCGTCCGAAAGCGCATTGGGTGCGGCGGGCAACTTGGCTATGCGGCAGAACGTTTGCAGGTCGGGCGCCATAACATTCTGGTAGTCGAGGTGGCCGCTGGCATCCTGTGCGGCAAGCTCCAATTGGCGCACAAAATCCAGCGCCGCCGCTAACACAAAGCTCGGCGTGGGCGCATTGACATCCTGAGTGGTCGCCACGAGCCTGCCCGCCGCCTGCGTGACAAGCCAAGCGACCTCGCGTTGGCAACGCACGGCCTTGCGCGTTACCGGCTTGATGGACGAAGAAGAAACGCTCCCCTTAGGCGGATTCGAAGCAGCCATAAGACCCTCCCATGAACAATCCGGCCCAACAAGCCCGGATGAAACACGTGCTACATCAGTATACAGGGGAGTGGGGTACGAGCGAGCCAGCGGCAAACCGAGAGCATCAACGGTGCGCCGATCGCGGGATTCAGGGATCTTCTGGCCGGGCCAGGATCGGGTGAAGCAAGATCCCAATAAGACCTTTGCGCTTTCGGTCCATAACTCTAGAAAGAGCTTCTACACCGATGTACCTCCGCTCTATTTGGACGATGGTACGTGGGTCATTAAGTACTCGGTTCAAGCGCCGGGTACCGTTGGTTCTCGAGACCAGAATTACAACCGTAAGATGCTCAACTGCATGGAATGTGGCGTCCCAGTTGGAGTCATATTTGCAACCGAGGTGGGCTATAAGGTGCTCGGCCTTGCGTTTGTTGAGCGGTTCGAGCCAGAAAACGGATGGTTTGGACCCAATACGGTGTTTCTTGAGGCCCATCGCATTGAGTTCGATCGCTCGGAAAAGAAGCGTGAAAAGGCGGGGCTTCTGCCGTATTAGCGTATTTGGCTTTGGCATTCTTTGACGATCGTGTTGTTTGATCGGATCGCGTGGCGATGCAATCTCGCGCACGCCCGCCGGTGCATGCTCTTCCTGATTTGTATAGCGAGAGGGGAGCGTGTATGAGCTGGCGAGGCGATATTGCGATGGGGAAGTACGGAAAACTGCCGTGTGCCCTTATCGACAACAATATGTTTCCGAGCGTAGAGGTTGATCGCGGGCCGTTTGTCGTCGCCTGCCCTTGCTGCGGCTCGCAAATACCGTGTCTCGACATTCGGTTCATCGATGCGCGCGACAGGCTCAGCGACGAAGTGAGAAAACGGACAGGCGTTCATATGCCGGTGTATCCGGAGAAATGCCCTGTTTGTGGCCTCGATATCGTGTACGACGCCGGCGACGAGGGATAGGTGATGCGGAGGAGCTGACTGTGAAGGCCTCTCCGTCCCTACAAATAAATCCCCTCACCAAGCTGCTTATGGAACTCGGCGTGATGGTCGCGTGCCCAGGTAAAGAGCGCCTGGTCAAAGTCGGTGCGCGTGGTCGGGACGCCAAAGACGCCGGCAGCTTCGACGCGCACAAACTCCAGTGCCGGCAGCTTGTTGATGGCAGTGAGGGCAAACGGGGACGAGGGCTCCTCGAACAGATAGCGGCTGCCTTGCAGCGCGTCGCAACTGGTACACGTGTTGCCGAGCGACGGGGCTTTGGAGGCTCGCGCGCCTACGGGCTTGTAGCCGCAGCGCTTATGAAGGTAGTCGCGGATTTCGCCCGGCACGCAGCCAAGAGCGGGCACGATGGCGAGTGCGTTGGCGTTGGCCGTGTCGATGGCAATGTGCCCGGCTTCGTTGGGCGCGTGCGCGATGGTGATGCTCTCGTCGTTATCGGTTCGATAGGGAATGCCGAAGGCCGCGACCGAGGTCTCTTTGTGACACTTCCAGCACTCGCGCTCGCCCAGTACTAGATATATATACGGCGCTGAGGGGTCGAATCGGTCAACACCGGGCAGCCACTCGGCAAAGGGCTCGGGGTTGACGCCGCTGGGTACATACCAGATCTTCTTGGTCCGGTCCCATTTGGCGCCCAACGCCTTGGCTTCTTCTTTGTGCGAAAAGGGAACATCGAGCTCGGTGCGCATGGCGGCTCCTTGGTGCTGCAGGTGTAAGTGGTTCAAGGATACCGCAGGGCGCAGACATCGCGGCGCTTTGCTGAGAAGTTGCGGTGCGGACTGGTTGGTTACGCCCTGGATAAATTGGCAAGTAGATGGTCGGCTTTTGGCCAGTTGGGCGGCTGGAGCAGCTTGCGGCGCAGTTTTGTGCCTGGTTATTGTTGACGTTGGGGTATTGAATTTGTTTGGCTACCATTCGTCAGGTGAATTGATGTTACGTTGCGATGACGGTTGGAGCTGCCAGCGATTTGGCGACATAAAATAAAACAGCCCAGAGACATAGCCTCTGAGCTGCGAACATTTGGTGGGCGTTAGAAGATTTGAACTTCTGACCTCTTCCGTGTCA
>CABSNS010000065.1:0-6985 GCA_902479105.1 uncultured Collinsella sp.
CGTCGGCAGCGTCAGATGTGTATAAGAGACAGACGCAGCACAAACGGCGACACGAGCGCCTGCAGACGAGCGGCGCTGTCACCCTCGGTATGTTCGACGGGACCCTCAAAGCGCTTGGCAAATGAGTCGCGCGTGCCCAGAAGGCCCGGCATCAAAAAGTCGAAGATGCTCCAGAGCTCGGACAGACGGTTTTCGATGGGCGTGCCCGTCAAGGCAAAGCGCACGCCGGCCGGCAGGCGCTTGGCAGCGCGGGCCACCTGGGTGAGCGGGTTTTTAATGTACTGGGCCTCGTCGAGCACCACGCGGGCAAAGTCCTGCTCGACGTATTCGTCGATGTCGCGGCGCATAAGGTCATACGACGTTACCACCACGTTATGCTCGGCCACGCCGGCAATTTGCACGCGGCGTTGAGCCTTGGCACTCACAATGGCGCACACATCAAGCGACGGGGCAAAGCGCTCCAGCTCGGCGGTCCAGTTGTACACAAGCGACGCAGGGCACACCACAAGCGTGGGCTTGGTGTCCCCCGCCTCCACGCGCGCCAGAATGTGCGCGATCATCTGCAGTGTTTTACCCAGGCCCATATCGTCGGCCAAGATGCCGCCAAGGCCCAAATGCTCAAGCGAGCCGAGCCACTGGTAGCCGTCGACCTGGTAGCCACGCAGCGTAGCCTTGAGCGAGGCGGGTACCGTAAAGTCCATCTTGCCGAGCGTGTCCAGGCGCTCGACGGTGCGGCGGAATGCGGCGTCGCGATCGGCTTCGAGCGAGGGCGTGCGCGCGAGCATGCTATCGACAAAAAGGGTGCTCGACGCGGGAAGCGACACGCCGTCGAGCAGGTCGACGGCATCGACGCCCAGGTCCTCGGCAAGACCAAACGCGGCGCGAGCTCCCTCATCCAGGCGCACAATGTCGCCGGATGTAAGGCGAGCGAACGTCTGGTGGCGCTGGTACGAATCGAGATAGATGGCAAGGTCGACCGCCGAAAGGCCGCTCGCGCCCAGTTCGACGTCGAGCAGGTTACTCTTGACGGTTGCACGCACCGAAAGCTTGGGCGCAGGACGGACCGAGATCTGGCGCAGGCGATCGCTAAGCATGACCTCGCCCAGCTCGGACAAAGCCGCCAGCCCCTCGGTCAGCAAGCGGAACAGGCTCTCGTCATCGCGCTCCTCAAATGCCAGGCCGCCCTCGTAGAAATCGAAGTACAGGGCAGCCGTATCCATAACGCGAAACTCCGCCACCGTATCGCGGGGCGGAACGCCGGGGCGTTGTTCTTCGAAGGGACTGCCCGGAGCACCAAGACTAAAGAGATCTGCCGACCAATCGCCGTAGGTCACCGTAATCTTGCAGATCACAAGACCATCGTCGACGCCGATCGCCATGGCAAAGCTCGGCTCGGGCGCCACGGCGTCGAGCGCGGCGGGAGCGGTCAGGTCGGTGTAGTCGCGCAAGATAGGCAGCGCCATGCGGCAGAACTCGCCCACCTGGTCGGCGGCGATATGGACCGGCGTGCGGCAGGGCAACAAGTGCGATAGGAACGGTGCCGCATGCTGGGCAAACGCTGTGTCGGTACGGCGTGCGCGGCGCGTATCGACCAGATAGGCTGCGTCACCAGCGACAAAGCAATACGTATCGGCCGGCAGGCGCAAGTCGTAGCTGCCTCCCGCCGCCGGTGCAATCTTGGCGGCAAGGAGCGGCGGGCGCTTGGCCGGGACTTCGCCCTCCCCCTGCGGCGACGGCTCGACCGCCACCTCGTAGGCGCGATGCGTCGTCGTCCCCCGCGACCAAGCAGGCTCAAAGGACAGGGTCCTGCCACGCAGCAGGTCCAGCACGGACACGACTGAATGCTCGGATACCGGCAACTGACGCTCGGCGACAAAACCGCTGCGGGCAAAGTCGTACGATGCCGAGCGCGAACTCGTAATATCGCTCAGGTAGGCGACCGTCATTGCGACAAAGTCGAGCAGCTTCGTCGATACGTCGTCGAATGCCTCGGGCACATGGACAAACGTAAGCTTCTTGCCATAGGAGAACGTACCGCCGCGCACATAAGCATCGGCCATGCCGTCGATATCCTTAACCACGTAGGACACCGAACCGCAGCGAATGCGAAACTCGAGCGCCCAGTTAAAACGATCGGCAAACAGCGGATTGTAGTACGGCACCAGCGAGGGCTCCAGCACTGCCTTGGGCGCATCGGGGTCAATGGTGCTGACGAACTTGCGACGCATAGCCACGAGCTCGTCCATGCGCGCGTCCGAAAGATCGGAAAGCGCCGCCACAAGGCTCGGGCTCGTGGGGACGGGTGCCGGGAAGGGAAAATTGGGGTTGACCGAAGATGCGCTAGGCGCGGGGCGTGCGGACTGTTTGGATTGTGCGGGCGGTGCCGTAAACGTGCGGACCGGCGTACGCAGGCCCTCGACAGGCTCGGCGCCACTGGCATCCAGATACGCCAGCGCCGTGGCGATAGCGTGCTTGCACATGCCGGAATAGCGGAAGGCGGCGGGGCAATCGCAGTCGTAGTCGACAACCTCGTGCTCGTCCATGTCGAGCGCCACGTGCGTCTTGTACAGGTCGCCGCGCGAGCCGCGCACCGTGCCCTCAATAGTCACATTTTTGGAGAAGCGCGAGCCGGAGTCCTCAAACGACAGCACGGCGCCGTTGAGCATGAGCGAGCGCCCCTTCATAAAGGTACTGCTGAGCGCCGCCTCCTTACGAAGCGCCTGCGCAAACGTCCCCTGCGCCATCACTTCCTCCAATCTCGCGCGGACCAGCAACGCCGTCCCTAGATCACCGTCACGCGGCCTTGGTTGCCGACGATGGCCTTTGCCTCTGCCAACAGCGGAATCGAGCGTGCGTTGACCTTGGCCGGTACCTCGGCACGCAGTACGCGCCCGTCCACCTGCTCGATAAAGATCTCCACGCGGTCGCCGCCCGGGTTGGCGGTAAGCACCGTGGCAAGACGCGCCATATTGCCCTGGCTAAAGCGGCTGTTGGGCACCATGACCTCAAACACCTTGGGCTTGTTGTTCTCCTCGTTAAGCTCAAGCGGCACGATCTCCTGCGCGATGATCTGGTCGCCGCGGTCCGAACGCTCGAGCTTGCCCTTAATGCGCACAAACGCATCGGACAGCTGCGCACCGGTCTCGGGATCGACCTCGCCGTACAGGTACCCCTCGGCCTCCTTGTAGGTCTTGGGGAACACCACGACCGTGGCCTCGCCTTCCATGTCCTCGAGCTGCACGATGCCCATGGGGTCGCCGTTTTTGGTCACGCGCTTGGACACGCTCGAGACCATGCCGGCCCACCACAGCGCCTTGCCCTCGGGAATCTCCTGGTTGATGGTACCGCCCGTAGGATTCTGAACTTCGTAGCCAGTGTCGATCTGCGAGAACGAGAAGTCGCGTGCCTTGGCTAGTGCATACTCAAACGGGCGCAGCGGGTGGTCCGAGACATAGATGCCCAGAACCTCCTTCTCCTGGCTCAGCTTAAGGTGGCGGTCCCACTCCTGGCCGTCCGGATCGGGCACGCTCACCTCAAAGCCCGAGCCCTCAACGTCGCCAAACATGTCGAAGAACGACGTCTGGCCGCTCGCGCGGTCCTTCTGGCGCTTTACCGCGGCATCGATGATGTTCTCAGGGTTGTTCTTATCCACAAAGTGCATCATCTGGCGACGCGGATACCCCGTGGAGTCGAAGGCGCCTGCCTTGATGAGCGATTCGATCACACGGCGGTTGGCCTGGCTCGAGTCCACGCGCTCGACAAAGTCGTGCAGCGTCTTAAACGGACCGCCCGCCTCGCGCTCGGCGATAATCGCCTGCGCCACGCCGGTGCCCACGCCGCGGATGCCAGCCAAACCAAAGCGCACGCCTTCCTTGGTAGCCGTGAACTCGGTACCGGACTCGTTGACATCTGGCGAAAGCACGGGGATGCCGTCGTGACGGCACGCCGAGACGTAATGCACGATCTTGTCGGTCTTGCCCGTATAGGACGTCAGAACGGCCGCCATGTACTCGTGCGGATAATGCGCCTTGAGCCACGCCGTCTGCATAACCAGGATGGCGTAGCCGGCGGAGTGCGACTTGTTAAAGGCGTAAGATGCGAACTCGAGAACATCGTCCCAAATCTTCTGGGCGACCTCGCGCGTGTAGTTGTTCTTGATAGCGCCGTTCATCCAGTGGTCGTAGGTGGTCTCGTCCGAGCCATCCTCCCAGTGGAGCACCGTCGACGTGAGCAGCTTGATCTTTTTCTTAGCCACGGGCTTACGGATACGCGAGTCCGATTCGCCCTTGGAGAAGCCGCACATCTCGACGGAGATGAGCATAACCTGCTCCTGGTAGACCATGGTGCCGTAGGTTTCGCCCAGGATGTCGTCCAAACGGTCGTCGTAGGAGACGGCCGGCTCCTTGCCGTTCATGCGGTTGATGTAGGACGAGACCATGCCGGCGCCCAGCGGGCCCGGGCGGTACAGGGCGATCAATGCCACGACGTGCTTGTACTCGGTGGGCTTCATGTTCTTGATCGTGGCCGTCATGCCGGCGGACTCGACCTGGAAGACGCCGGCGGTGTGACCGGAGCCCATGAGCTTAAAGATCTCGGGATCGTCAAAGGGGATCTCTTCCTCTTTGATGTCGATGCCGAAGTTCTTTTTGATGTTTGCCTTGGCCTTGGAGATAACCGTCAGCGTGCGCAGGCCCAAGAAGTCCATCTTGAGCAGGCCCATGTCGGCAACGGTATGGCCCTCGTACTGGGTAATCTCGACGCCGCCCTTGGTGTCGAGCTTGGTGGGCACGTGCTCGTTGACGGGGTCGCGGCAGATCAGAACGGCGCACGCGTGCACGCCCTCGCCACGGGTGAGGCCCTCGATCGAGAGCGCCGTGTCGATGATGCGGCGAGCGTCGTCGTCCTTTTTATAGGCCTCGGCAAAGTCGGGGTTAAACAGATCCTCTTTGCCGGGTTGCTTTTCGAGCACCTGCTTGAGCTTGACCTTGGGGTCGCTCGAGACCATCTTGGACAGGCGCTGGCCCATGTAGACCGGATAGTCCAGCACGCGCGCGGCGTCGTTGATGGCCTGCTTGGCCTTAATGGTCGAGTAGGTGATGACGTGGGTGACCTTCTCGGGGCCGTAGAGCTGGCGAACGTGCTCCACGACCTCGAGGCGCCGCTCATCGTCGAAGTCCATATCGATATCGGGCATCTCGGTACGCTGCGGAGACAGGAACCTCTCGAACATCAGGCCGTTCTCGAGCGGGTCGAACGCGGTGATGTTCATGGCGTAGGCGACGATAGCGCCGGCAGCCGAGCCACGGCCGGGGCCGACGCCGATGCCGTTGTCCTTGGCCCATTGCACGTACTCGGCAACGATCAAAAAGTAGGCGGCAAAGCCCTTGTCGCAGATGACCTTGTATTCGTACTCAAAGCGTTCTTTGATGTTGACGCCACCGATCTCGCGTGTGGCCCAGTCGTCACCATAGTGCTGGCGCAGGCCTTTCTCGCACTCGCGGCGGAACTGGCTCTCGTGCGTCTCGCCGGGATCGAGCAACGGGAAGCGCGGCAGGATGATGGAGTCCCAGTCCAGCTCAACGTAGCACTTGTCGGCGATCTCGAGCGTGTTGTCGCAGGCCTCGGGGCAATACGGGAACATCGCCCGCATCTCCTCCTCGGTCTTCATGTAAAACTCCGAGCCGGTCATGCGCATGCGGTTGGGGTCATCGACCTTGGCGTTCATGCCAATACACATGATGACGTCCTGCACGGGCGCATCCTCGCGGCGCAGGTAGTGGAAGTCGTTGGTGGCGATGACCTTGACGCCCACCTGCTTGGCGATATCGATGAGCGTGCGGTCCATCTGCTCGTCAGTCAGGCCGTTGTCGGTGGTGATGCCGTGTTCCTGGATCTCGATGTAGAAGTCGCCGGGCTCGAAGGTATCACGGAAGGTCTCGGCCCACTTGATGGCGCCTTCCATGTCGCCGCGGTCGATGTATTTGGGGATGATGCCCGCGATACAGGCGCTCGTGCAGATCATGCCCTTGGCATGGCGGCGCAGGTTGTCGAGCGTCACGCGCGGCTTGTAGTAAAAGCCCTGCACGGCGGCCTCGGAGACCGTCTGCATCAGGTTGACGTAGCCTTCCTGGTCTTTGGCCAGGAGGATCATATGGTAGAGCTCGGGCTTGTGGTCGCGGGCAAGGGTCTCGTCCGGCGTAAAGTAGACCTCGCAGCCAAAGATGGGCTTGATGACCAGGGGCGGCTTGAGCTCGTCGATGTTGCCCTTCTCGTCCCACATGGCCATGTCTTTGACGTACTGGGCATGCTCGCGCGGGTTTGCCTCGGGGTCGGGCTCCACCAGCTCGTCGCGGCGGTCCTTTTCCAAGAAGGCCTTGTCGTGGCTCCACGTCTTGTACTCGGGCGTGTTGTGATTGACGGCGTCGCAGGCCAGCGCCAGGTCGGGCACGCCATACATGTAGCCGTGGTCGGTAATGGCCACGGCGGGCATGCCAAGTTCAACGGCACGATTGACCATATCCTGGATACGGGTTGCGCCGTCGAGCATGGAGAAAACAGTGTGATTGTGCAGATGGACGAATGCCATGTGATGAGCTCCGATGCGGGTTCGTGTTCTGACTGAACGATTTTACCGCACGGCGCGGACGGCACCCGAACCTAGCCAAACCAACACGGCTCCTCTTGCGGTTGCGGTGAAATGCGGACTGTTTGGCGGCTTTTTTGGCCAAAACAGTCCGTATTCCACCGCAAGTTATTGAGGCTAGAGGTTGTAGGTGACTACTTGAGGTTCGGCGGGTTCGACGAAGATGGTTGGATTCGCCTGCTCCACGCGGACGAACTTGACGGTCACCGCCTCAACGCCCGCCTTGTGCAACACGTCGGCGTAGACGCGCGCCTGCAAGGCGTGCTTCTCGAGCAGCTGTTCCGGCGTCTCGTCCGGCGTGCCGCCCGTCTTGTAGTCGATGACCCTGTCTCTTATACACAT
>CABSNS010000066.1:0-6929 GCA_902479105.1 uncultured Collinsella sp.
AAGAGACAGCTTGACGCCCACGCCACGCTTGATGCGTGACTCGATGAGGTCACCGATAACGCCCAGGATGGACACAACCACGCCGCAAAGCAGCGCATAGGGCAAGCTCAGCTTATAGAAATGCGTCGCCCACAAAATAAGCCAGATAAGAACCGAGCCCAAGATGCCGCCGACAAAGCCCTCCCAGCTCTTTTTGGGAGAAATCTTGGGGACCATCTTGTGCTTGCCGATACGGCTGCCCACGATGTAGGCAAACGAATCGGAGACCCAGAGAGACGCGCAAACACCCACCGAAAGCAGGGCGCCGGCAAAACCGGGCACGGCATCGCGCAGCAGCACGATGGCCGACAGCATAAAACCGGTGTAGATGGGACCCATGAGTGTCACAGCCACATCGGATATGCGGGTACGCGACGAACAGACATACCAAATGCCCACCACAAGCATCAATGCAAAAAGCAGCGCATTCAACAGCAGCGAGTCGCCCAGCGCCGAGAGCGGAAAGAGCACGGCGGCAGCGATACCCAGGCGCTCGTTGGCCACCTTGCCATCGAGCTTCGTCATGCGGAAATACTCAAAGCAGCACAGGCCGCTCATGACGGAGACGAAGATGGCGGTGGGAACGATACCCAAAACCAGGCAGAGAATAAATACGACGGCGTAGACGATGCCGGCGGCGGCGCGGGTGATAAAACCCGCCAGCCACGAACCGGAGCTGCTCTTCGCCGCAGGCGCTCCCGCAGTGGCAGCCTTACGCGCGGGCGTCGCGGAAGTAGGTGCCTTGGGAGCGGATGCCTTGGGACGTTCGGACACGATTAAGCCTCCTCGGTCTTGCTCAGTCCACCAAACCTACGGTCGCGACCCTGGAAGGCCAAAATGGCGTCGACAAGGCCCCAACGATCAAAGTCGGGCCAATAGGTATCGGTAACATAGAACTCGGAATAAGCAACCTGCCACAGCAGATAGTTCGAAAGACGCAACTCACCAGAAGTGCGAATCACGAGCTCCGGATCGGGAAGACCGGCGGTGTACAGGTGCGAAGCCACCATATTATCGTCAACCGCGGCGGGATCAATCTTGCCGGCAGCCGCATCAAGAGCGATCTGGCGGACAGCGCGGGTGATCTCAGCACGGGCACCGTAGTTAACGGCCAGCGCGAGCGTCATACCGGTATGGTCGGCGCACTCGGCAAGGCCGCGCTCAAAGACGTCACGGGTCTTCTTGGGCAGCGCGGAAATATCGCCCAAAAAGACAACGCGAACGTTCTCACGCTTAAGCAGCGGTAGCTCATCGATAAACGTCTTGGCAAACAGGTGCATCAGAACGTTGACTTCGTGCTGCGGGCGATTCCAATTTTCGGTCGAAAACGCATAGGCAGAAAGCACGTCGACGCCTAGGCGCACGCAGGCGGTAATGATCTCGCGCAGCGAGACGATACCGGCCTTGTGGCCTTCGGTGCGGGCAAGACCGCGCGCCGTGGCCCAACGGCCGTTGCCGTCCATGATGCACGAAATATGGTGCGGGATGTTATTGAGGTCAAGGTCGGAAAAACCGACGCCCGCAGGGGCGTCGGCAAAGTACTCGACCAATTTATGCTCGTCGTATTGCACCTTAGATCTCCATGACCTCGGCTTCTTTTTCCTTCAGAAGCTCCTCGACCTTGGCGACATACTCGTCGGTATGCTTCTGGACCTTGGCCTGCTCGCGACGGACATCGTCCTCGGTGAGCTCCTCGTCGCGCTCGAGCTTGTTGTTAAAGTCGCGGCGGATGTTGCGGATGGAGACCTTGGCCTGCTCGGCGTACTCGCGGCACTCCTTAACGAGCTCGCGACGACGCTCCTCGGTGGGAGCCGGGAACGGCAGACGCACGACAGTACCATCGGAGTTGGGGGTAATGCCCAGGTCGGAGGCACTGATGGCCTTGACGATGGCATTGATGAGCGCCTTATCCCACGGCTCGATAAGCAGCATGTGGGCCTCGGGGGTCTTAACGGCGGCAACCTGTGTGACGGGCGTGGGAACACCGTAGTAGTCGACAGTGATGTCGGACAGGATGTTGGCGTTAGCGCGGCCAGTGCGGACCTTGGAGAAGTTATGCTTGAGGGACTCGAGTGACTTGTCCATGTGGGCGGTGATGTTCTCTGCCATGCTTAATCCTCCTGATAGACGAGCGTGCCGACGGGCTCACCCGCGAGCGCGCGCTTGACGGTGTCCTCGCCATCGATGTTGAGGACCAAAATGGGCATACGGTTGTCCTGGCAAAGAGCCGTAGCCGTGGAATCCATAACCTGCAGGCCGCGAACGAGCACCTCGTGATAGGTAATCTTGTCAAAGCGGACGGCGTCGGCGCACTTGACGGGATCCTTGTCGTAGATGCCATCAACCTTGGTGGCTTTAATCAGAATCTCGGCACCGATCTCGCAGGCGCGAAGGGCCGCGGCGGTGTCAGTCGTAAAGTACGGATTACCCGATCCGGCGGCAAAGATAACGACGTTGCCCTTGGACAGGTGGTTGATGGCGCGACGACGAATATAGGGCTCGCAGATCTCATTCATCTGGATAGCGCTCATCACGCGGCAGGGAACATCGTTGTGCTCGAAGGCATCCTGCAGGGCAAGCGCGTTCATAACGGTAGCGAGCATGCCCATGTAATCGGCCTGGGCGCGGTCCATACCACCGGCGGCGCCGGCCATGCCGCGGAAAATATTGCCGCCGCCGACAACGACGCCGACCTCATGACCAACGGCGAGCAGCTCCTTGACCTGCTTGGCAAGATGATCGGTAACCTTGGGGTCGATGCCGTAGTTGCCATCGCCCATCAGCGCTTCACCGGAAAGCTTGAGAAGCACGCGTTTATATCGGATGTCGGACAAAGCGATCCTCCTTTAATTAGACTCATAACATAATATCAAAGGCTTAACGGGGAGCCATGAAAAAGCAGGCTGTGAGTAAAACCCACAGCCTGCTCATTACCAGCTACAAGAGCTTATTTACTCGCCACGGACCAGACGGTCAAAGGCAACGACGGTAATGGTGTCGCCGAGCTCCTTGGAGACCTGCTCAGCGTACTTCTTGATGGTGAGGGAGCTGTCCTTGATGAACTCCTGCTCGGTGAGCACGGACTGCTTGTAGAACTTCTCCAGACGGCCAACAGCCATCTTCTCCTGGATAGCCTCGGGCTTGCCGGACTCGGCAGCCTGAGCCATGTAGATCTGCTTCTCGTGCTCGACGGTCTCAGCCGGAACCTGATCGCGGGTAGCGCAAATCGGGGCGACAGCGGCAACCTGAAGGGCAACGTCGTGAGCAAAGGTCTTGAAGGACTCAGCCTGAGCGGTCTCGGCCTTCTCGAAAGCGAACTCGACGAGAACGCCGATCTTACCACCCATGTGGATGTAAGAAGCGAGAGCGCCGTTCTCGGCCTTGCGGGCGGCGAAACGGGAGATCTTCATGTTCTCGCCCATGATGTGAATCATCTCGGTGAGCTCGGAGGAAACGGTCTCCTCGCCCATCGGCTTCTCGAGCAGAGCGTCGACGTCAGCAGGCTCGGTGGTAGCGACAACCTCAGCGACCTTGGAAGCAAAGCCGGTGAACTTGGCGTTGGAGCCGACGAAGTCAGTCTCGCAGGAGAGCTCGAGCAGAGCGCCGGTCTTGCCGTCCTCGGAGACGAACGCGGCGACAGCGCCCTCGTTGGTCTCACGGCCAGCCTTCTTGGCAGCCTTGGCGAGGCCGTTCTTGCGCAGAACGTCGACAGCGGCGTCCATGTCGCCGTCAGCCTCGACGAGAGCCTTCTTGCACTCCATCATCGGGGAGTCGGTCATCTCGCGGAGCTGCTTGACCATAGCGGCGGTAATCTGGGCCATTGTGGTTCCTTTCAAAGAGATGAAAAAGAATTAACTAAGACTGATTTACTCGGCCTTGGGCTCAGCGGCCATCTCGGCCTCGGAGACCTGCTCCTTGCCGGAGCCAGCGAGGCAGGCGTCAGCCATGAGCTCGCACATAAGGGTGACAGCGGAGATAGCGTCATCGTTGCAGGGGATGCCGTACTCGACCTCGTCGGGATCGGAGTTGGTGTCGATCAGGGCGACGACGGGGATGTTCAGGCGCTGGGCCTCCTTGATGGCGTTCTCCTCGCGCTTGGTGTCGATGACGAAGAGAGCCTGGGGCAGACCCTTCATGTCGCGGGCGCCACCGAGGTTGGTCTGGAGCTTGGTGAGCTCCTTACCGAGCACAGCCTGCTCCTTCTTGGGGAGCACTGCCATGCGGCCGTCCTCGACCATGGCCTCGAGCTCCTCCATGCGGTTGATGCGGGAGCGGATGGTGACGAAGTTGGTCAGCATGCCGCCGAGCCAGCGCTGGTTGATGTAAGGCATGTTGGCGCGCTCAGCGGCGTTCTTGACGGCCTCCTGAGCCTGCTTCTTGGTGCCGACGAACAGCACGTTGCCACCCTTGGCGACGTTCTTGACGAAGGTGTAGGCCTGGTCGGCGTCGAGGATGGTCTGCTTGAGGTCGAGGATGTAGATGCCGTTGCGCTCACCGAAGATGAACGGCTTCATCTTGGGGTTCCAGCGACGGGTCTGGTGACCGAAGTGGCAGCCGGCCTCGAGCAGGGTGCGGATATTAATCTTGGTAGCCATGTTAAACCTCCTGTGGTTTGCCTCCGCGCGGGGTCATCCTCCAAAACCAACCCGGACATGTGCTACCAAAGCCCGGGCACCACGGTATGAAGTAGCCGCGCGTGCGTGATAAAAACCTGTTGCCGTGAAGCAACCCGATGAATGATAGCAGGATTGCCTCTTCCTGCCAACCCGCAATCAAAACCACACACCTGAATGTGCATCGACCCCCGGGGGCCGCGAAAGGCTATTCGCCACGAGGATGAGCTTGAGCAACGGCGCGCTTAAGCCGGTCGGGCGTGAGATGCGTGTAGATCTGCGTCGTGGACAGACTCGCATGTCCCAGCAGCTCTTGAACCGAACGCAGGTCCGCGCCGCCCTCGAGCAGATCGGTCGCAAAGGTGTGGCGCATCGCATGCGGCGCGATGTCGGCCGGAATGCCGGCGAGATTCGCCAGCATATGGAACCGTCGTCTGAGCATAGCGGCACTCATGCGATTGCCACGCGCCGATATAAGCAGCGGATGCGGCCCGGTGGCGAGGTCAAGGCGCTTTGCACGAGAGAGCAACTCCGGCCTCCCCTCCTCAATATAGAGACGCGTCACATCGAGCGCACGACGATACAGAGGAACGATGCGCTCCTTGCTTCCCTTGCCCCACAGGCGCAGCGTGCGCTCGGACCATGAGATGGATTCCACATTGAGCGCCGCAAGCTCTGAGATGCGGGCACCCGAGGCATAGAGCAGCTCGAGCATCGCAGCATCGCGCAGTCCCGCGGGTGTCGAGGTATCAGGCGTCTTGAGCAGCGCCTCGACCTGCTGGGTCGTAAGGACGCCCGGCAGGTCACGCGGCAGCTTGGGCGATGCGATCGCCGAGACCGCATCGCCCTCGACAATCCCCTCGGCAGCCATCCAGCGATAGAGAGATCGAATAGCCGACAGGTGCGCCGCAAGCGTTCGGGGAGCCACCTGCTCACGTGAAAGCTCGGCAAGATAGCGACGAATGGTGCGCACGTCGGCAGCGAAAGCATCGATATCCTCGCGCTCGCACCAGGCAGCGAAGCGCTCCAGTCTCGAGCCATAGGCCGTCACCGTGTTGGGAGAAAGCCCCTCGACGCGTGCGATATAGGCGATAAACGAGTCGACGGTGTCGTACAGGTCAAAGGCTATGACCGGTCGCCTCCAAACAAGTCGGAACGCGTGGCCAAGTAGGCATCGAGGGCCTCGAGCGCACGGTCTGCATAGGTCTGGTAGCGGTCGCGCTTGCTGCGTCGCTTACCATCCTCGAGTGGCGGCACCAGGCCAAAGTTGACATGCATGGGCTGATAGCCCACGGTGGCAGGATCGGTCGCATAGCCCACGAGCGCACCCAGGGCGCCCACACGCGGCAACTCGACGCCCGCGGCACCGATAGCCTCGGCATAAGTGTTAAGCGCCGCGAGCAGACCTGTCGCCACGGCTTCCATGTACCCCTCGGTGCCGGTGATCTGACCGGCCAGGCGCACACCGGTACCGGGCACGGCAAAGGTGCCATCGAGCACATGCGGGGCGTCGACAAAGGTATTGCGGTGCATGACACCGTAGCGGAAGAACTCAGCGTTCTCCAGGCCCGGCACCATATGGAAGACGCGCTTCTGCTCGCCAAAGGTCAAGTTGGTCTGGAAGCCCACCAGGTTATAGGCGGTCTTCTCCTTGTTCTCGGCACGCAGCTGAATCGCCGCCCAGGGGCGACGTCCGGTACGCGGGTCGGTGAGGCCGACGGGCTTCATGGCGCCAAAGCGAATGGCGTCCTTGCCGGTGCGCGCAACTTCCTCGGCAGGCTGGCAGGCCTGGAACAGATCGCCGCCCTCAAAGTCTTTGAGCACCACGCGGTCGGCCGTGGTAAGCGCCTCGATAAAGACCTCGTACTCCTCCTTATTGAGCGGAGCGTTGAGATAGTCGCCGCTCCCCTGCTCCTCGTAGCGCGACTGCGAGAACAGCACGTCCATATCGAGCGTGGAGGCATCGACGATCGGCGCCGCGGCATCGAAAAACGCAAGGGCGTCGCCGCCGACGAGCTTCATGACCTCTTCGCTCAGCGCCGGTGAACACAGCGGGCCCGCGGCAATGACCACGTGGCCCTCGGGAATCTGCGTGACCTCGCCGTGCACGACCTCGATATTGGGACGAGCGGCAACCTCGGCCTCGACAAGCTCGGAAAACTTGACGCGGTCGACCGCCAAGGCGCCACCGGCGGGAACAGCCGCGCGATGGGCGCAATCGAGCAGGACTGAACCCATGCGCTCAAGCTCGGCCTTCAGCAAACCAGCCGCGGAATC
>CABSNS010000067.1:0-6895 GCA_902479105.1 uncultured Collinsella sp.
GATGGCGTCGCCGGTGGTAAAGTCCGAGCGCTTGGACGCCAGGAACATAACGGCGTTGGCGATATCGCTGACCTCGCCAATGCGGCGCGTAGCGATAAGACGGCTGCGGCTCTTCTCGACCTCGGGATCGGCGTAAAAGCTCGCCGACATGGGGGTCTTGACAAAGCAGGGCTCGACGCAGTTGGAGCGCACACCGTAGGGGCCCCACTCGGCAGCCAGCATCTTGGACATCATGTTGACGCCCGCCTTGGTGGAGCTGTACACGCCCGAGAACGTCTCGGGGGAGTGGCTGGCAACGGTCGAGATGTGCACCAGGCGGCCCTGGCCGGCCTTGATCATCTCGCGACCAAAGCGCTGCGAGGTGATGAAGTAACCGGTGAGGTTGACGTTGAGCACCTGCTCCCAGTCGCTCAGCGGCAGGTCCTCCATGGCGGCGAAGCGCAGGATGCCGGCGGTGTTGACGAGGACGTCGACGCGGCCGAAGTCGGTGATGGTGGCGTCGACGGCGGCCTGAACCTCGGCCTCATCGGTGGCGTTCATCTTGTAACCCTCGGCGTGGATGCCAAACTCGGCGGCGAGGTCGGCGGCTGCGGCCTTGACCTTTTCCTCGTCCAGGTCGAGCAGGACGACGTTGGCGCCGTTGCGGGCGAACTCGCGGCAAATCTCGACGCCCATACCGCCGAGCGCGCCAGTCACGGCGCAGACATCGCCCTCGAGCTTAAGCCAATTGCTCATAGGAACTTCCCTTCTTGTGCCTCCCGGTGGGTCGCTCCCATTAACCGACCCACGTGGTTTTCGCTGGTTATCGTATGCTTTGCATTTGCGCAGGTGAATTGCATATTTGTTAGAATGGCGTTAACCGTAGGTTTATACTGTGCGATGCAGTTTTTCTCAATCGAGCGCGTGACCTGCCAAAACGACCCCCTGTGGCGCCATGCGTTCACAGGCGCGAAAACGGGAGATTGACGTGTACGATCGACGACTCGAGGCCATATCGGCCGCCGCGGAGCTGGGAAGCTTCTCACGTGCGGCGGCAAAATTGCGCGTGTCGACCCCGGCGCTCGTCAAACAGGTGTCGGGTTTCGAGGCCGAGTTTGGCATCACGTTGTTCGAGCGCTCGCATTCGGGTGTTAAGGTGACGCCGGCGGGCGCTCTGCTGGTGGACGACGCGCGCTCGATCATGCGGCAGTCCGAGGACGCGCTGCGCCGCGCCCGACGCGCGGCGGGCGATGGCGGTGCTGTGCGTCTGGGTGTGTCGATGATGTGCCCGGGGCGCCAAACGCTGTCGATGTGGTCGGGGGTACACGAGCTGGAACCGTCGCTGCGATTTGAGATCGTGCCGGTAAGCGACCTCTATGACGAGCGCGAGACCGTCATGCGCAGCCTCGGTCGTGAGGTCGATGTGGTGCAGTCGAGTTTTTCGACCCCGCGCTGGGGTGACGCCTGCCAAAAGCTCCGCATTGTCAACGTGCCGTTTTATATCGACCTGCCGCGCACGAGCCCGCTGGCGCGCAAGAATCGCATTACGGTCGCCGACTTGGAGGGTATGCGTCTGCGCGTGCTCCGCCACGGCAACGACGCTATGGACAGCCTGCGTATCGATCTTTTGGCAGACGGCGGCGTGGACGTGATCGATGTGGATAGCTTCGACTTTGCGCTCTTTAACGAGGCGGAGGAAAAGGGTGACGCGGTGCTCACCTGCGGCGCATGGTCGGGGGTGCACCCGGCCTTTGTGGGCGTACCGTTCCTGTGCGGCCGCGAGGTGCCGGTCTTTTTGCACTATCCGCTCGAGCCGACCCTCCAAGTACAAAAATTCATCAACGCCATGGCACAACTTCTCAAATAGCCAAAAGAGTCCCGTCCCAAATTAGCTACCCTTTGCTACGGGTTTAGCGGTCCTCGCGTTGCGGCCCGGCTGCCTCGGCTGTCTTTACGCGGTTCTTGTCGATGTACATGTTTTTGTCGGCCTGGGAAAAGAGCTCGCGCATCGTAGGCGGTTCATCAAAATCACTGGAAAGCGCATAGCCCACCGCATAGCTGATAGGCATGTCGGGATGAGTCTCGGAATACTCGTTCACGTTCGCGCGAACCCGAGCGAGACAGGACTCCACGGCAGCTCGATCGGTATCTCGCAGCACCGCGATAAACTCATCGCCGCCGTCGCGGCCCACAAAGCAGGTCTCCGACGCCACGCGCCCCAGCTGCTGGGCAAAAGAACGGATGTATTCGTCGCCCTTCTCGTGGCCGAAGCTGTTATTGACCGTATGCAGATTGTTAAGGTCGAAGACGCACACCGCAACGGGCGCCTCCGCGGAGACAGGTTGCTCCTGCCCCAAGACCTCCTCGCACTTGTTCTTGTTGGGCAGTCCTGTGGCTTCGTCGAGATAGACTTTGTTCTGCAGTTCGCGATTGAGCGCGGCAGTTCGCACCGCGCGAACAAGTTCGACCGCAAAGGTCGCCACCAAGCCCATGATGTCGATGATCACCAGGCCCTCGAGATAGTTGAGCGCCGACGCCTTCTCCTGAGAGTAGTCCTCTGCGAGTCGCGTAGCATCGTCGCAAATGCCAAAGAACTCCTCGCTCATGGAGATGATGTCGGTGTTCTCATAGCCGACTTCGCGCACGCGGATGATCTCGGTGCAAAGCTCATCAAAATAATTTGCAAGCTCGGTCATTTTTGCCTGATACTCATCGTCGTCGAGACGGACGAGGTTGAGGTCGTCACTTCCGTAACGCAAACCGTTGATGTATGAATCCACGGCTTTGAGCAGGTCATCTTGAGGCTGGCCCGCATCCTCGAGCTTAACGATTCGCTGCGTGGTACCGCGCACCAGACCGGCGTAGTTGACCACACGCGCCGTGCCCTGGATATCGGAGACGAGCAGCATAACATTGATGAAGAAGAAGATGAGAACTGCCGTGAGCACCATCATGAGCAGGCGCACCGCCTGGCCGGCCTTCTTGGCGACAGAAGTATTCACAAGTTCACTCCCCTAAATGACAAAAGAACAGGTAGCACGCAGTGTGCTGAAATTCATGGGTGGTTAACTCTACCATATGGTTCAGCAGCCTCAAACTGCAGCAGACGCTCGTCCAAATTGGCGTGACGCTTGCCTTGTTGTTCTTGACCTGGCCGCGCTATCGGACATGCTTCTGGTCTTGGATCACCATGGGAAAGCTCATCCCGTTTTGTGCGTGGGACTGCGGACAAAAAGTTGGACCGTTGAGGTCCGGAACGGAGTCCGCATGGCATACAGTAGGAGAATGGTGGAGAGGGCCAGGGCGCTTCGCGGCGCCGGGCTCACCGTCATGGAGATAACCGAGATACTCGGCGGGCCCGGCAAGACGTCCGTCTGGCGCTGGATCAGGGACGTGCGCAAGCCCGCGGGAAGGGCCGGTGGAGGAATGGACCTGCCGCGACTCGTCGGGGACGGCCCCGACTACCCCGACATCGACCCGGAGGACAAGGACGCCCTGATCGAGCGGCTCAGGCTCGAGAACGCGGTGCTGAGGGCGGTGCAGGACGTTTTAAAAGCCGAGAGCCTCGACGGGATGTCGAACAGGGAGAAGACCCTGGTGATAGACCGCCTGAGGCCTGCGGGGAAGTGGTCCTTGAGAGAACTCACCGGCTTCTTGAGGATATCGAGGAGCTCCTATGACTACCAGCGCCGCGCGATCGCCAGGCCGGACCGCCTGGCGCCGCTGAGGGACGTCGCGCGGCGGGTGTTCCTGGAGGACGGCGCGCGCGGCTACCGGTTCGTGGTGCGCAGGCTCCGCGAGCTCGACGACCCCGTGCGCGTCTCCGAGAAGGTCGTCCGGCGCATCATGCGCGAGGAGGGGCTCGTCCCGAGGTGGATGAGGAGGAGGGCCGGCGCCTACAGCTCCTACGGCGGCGAGGTGACCCCCGCCCCGCCGAACCTCGTGCGCCGCGACTTCCGCTCGGCCCTGCCGAACTTCCTGTGGCTCACCGACATAACCGAGTTCAGGCTGCCGACGGGCCGCAAGGTGTACCTGTCCGCCATCAGGGACTGCTTCGACTCCTCGGTCGTCGCCTGGCGGGCGGGCGAGCACCCGGACGCCGACCTCGCGAACTCGACGCTGTCGGACGCGTGCTCCCGGCTGGCGCCCGGCGAGCGCCCCGTGATCCACTCCGACCGCGGCGCGCACTACCGCTGGCCGGGCTGGATATCGATATGCGAGCGGAACGGCCTGGTCAGGAGCATGTCGGCCAAGGGCTGCAGCCCCGACAACGCCGCGATGGAGGGCTTCTTCGGCCTGCTCAAGAAGGAGTTCTTCCGCGGGAGGGACTGGTCCGGCTGGTCGCCCGGGGAGTTCATCGAGGCCCTCGGTGCGTGGATAGGGCGCTTCAACTCCGAGCGGGCAAGCGACGCGCTCGGCGGCGCGACGCCGGACGACTACCGGTCGTCGCTGGGGATGGCCGCGATTTAGCGGTCCAGGAAATCGTCCGCAGTCCCCCCGAAAAGTGGGATACGGTTTCCGGCCGGCATGAAAAAGCCTCCGCAGCTCGTGTGGCTGCGGAGGCTTTATTCGTTGCGGCGCATTGTGTTTGGGTCGCTGAGATGAGTCGATTTGCCCCGAAAGAGGAGGGCATTGACCTTAGGGTCATGCCCGACGAATGAGCGGCAAATCGGCCATCTCGGCGAGCCGAACTACTCCAGCTCAAACGCTCCGGTATAGAGCTGGTAGTAATACCCGCGCTTGGCAATCAGCTCGTCGTGGTTGCCGCGCTCGATGATGCGGCCGTGATCCAGACAGATGATCGCGTCGGAGTTGCGCACGGTGGACAGGCGGTGCGCGATGACAAACGTCGTGCGGCCTTCCATGAGCTTGTCCATGCCGGCTTGCACGATGGCCTCGGTGCGGGTATCGATGCTCGACGTGGCCTCGTCCAGGATCATCGCCGGCGGATCGGCGACGGCGGCGCGTGCGATCGAGATCAGCTGGCGCTGGCCCTGCGACAGCTGGGCGCCGTTGCCGGTGAGCATCGTGTCGTAGCCGTCGGGCAGGCGGGTGATAAAGTCGTCCGCGCCGGCGAGCTTTGCTGCCGCGATGCACTCCTCGTCGGTGGCATCCAGATTGCCGTAGCGGATGTTATCCATCACGGTGCCGGTGAACAGGTTTACGTCCTGCAGCACCACGCCCAGCGAGCGGCGCAGGTCTGCCTTGCGGATCTTGTTGACGTTGATGCCGTCGTAGCGAATCTTGCCGTCGGCGATGTCATAGAAGCGGTTGATGAGGTTGGTGATGGTCGTCTTACCGGCACCGGTGGCGCCGACAAACGCGACCTTCTGGCCCGGCTTGGCAAACACGGACACGCCGTGCAGCACCTCGTGGTCGGGCGTGTAGCCAAAGTCGACGTTGTCCATGACCAGGTCGCCACGCAGCGGCACGTACTCGATCTCGCCGGTTGCGCGGTGCGGATGTTTCCACGCCCACATGCCAGTGTGGTGGTCGGCCTCCTCGAGCTGCCAGGTATCGGGGTTCACCTGAGCGTTGACAAGCGTCACATAGCCTTCGTCGGCTTCGGGCTCCTCGTCGATGAGCTCAAAGATACGGTCGGCGCCGGCGAGGCCCATGACCACGGCGTTGATCTGCTGCGAGATCTGGCCGATCTGTCCACAGAACTGCTTGGTCATGTTGAGGAACGGCACCACGACGGCGATGGACAGCGCCATGCCCGAGATGCTCAGGTTGGGCACGCCCAGCGCTAGGAAAATGCCGCCGGCCAGTGCGACCAGCACGTAGAGCAGGTTGCCCAGGTTCATAAGGATGGGCATGAGGATGTTGGCGTACATGTTGGCCTTCTGCGAGACCTCGAAGAGCTTTTCGTTGCGCTCGTCAAAATCGGCTTCGGCGGCAGACTCGTGGCAGAATGCCTTGACGACCTTCTGGCCGTTCATGACTTCCTCGATGTGGCCCTCGACCACGCCGAGCTCGGTCTGCTGCGCAATAAAGAAACGCGCGGAGTTGGAGCCGAGCAGCTTGGTCATAAAGGTCATAAAGGCGACGCCGGCGATGATGACCAGGCACATCCACACGCTGTAGTACAGCATGATAAAGAACACCGTGACGATGATGATGATCGTCATGAGCAGGTTGGGCAGCGACTGGCTGATCATCTGACGCAGCGTGTCGATGTCGTTGGTGTAGTGGCTCATGATGTCGCCGCGCTGGTGCGTGTCGAAGTAGCGGATCGGCAGGTCCTGCATGCGGTTGAACATCTTCTCGCGCAGCTTCTCCAGCGAGCCCTGCGTGACGATGGCCATGGCGCGGTTCCAGAAGAGCGAGGACAGGATGCCGATGCCGTAGATGCAGGCGAGGGTGGTCACGAGCTGTGCGATCTTGGGCTGCGCGGCTCCCCAATCGCCCGACTGCCACGATTCGCTAATAATCTGCAGGGCGCTCTGAAGGAAGGTCGCGCCGATGGAGTTGATGATGGCGCAGAGCACCACGCCGGCGACGACGAGGGGCAAAAGCACGGGGTAAAAGCCAAAGAGCGTCTTGATGAGGCGCGACATGGTGCCGCCCTTGCGGTTGAGCGCGCGCTCGGCGGTCGTTGCCTTACTCATGTGCCTCGCCTCCTTCCTGGGTCTGAGCTTGCGTTGCGGTCATGTCGGTGTTGTCTGCCGCCGTGTTCGCGTCGCCAGAGACGTCGTCGGCGTCTTGCGTACCTTCGGCAGACATCTTGTTTTGCGAGGTAAAGGTCTCTCGGTAGATCTCGCTCGTCTTGAGCAGCTCTTCGTGGTTGCCGATCTGTGCGATGCGGCCGCCCTCCATGACAATGATGCGGTCTGCGTCCTGCACGGAGCTGATGCGCTGGGCGATGATGATCTTGGTCGTGTTGGGCAGATAGCTTGCCAGCCCTGCGCGAATC
>CABSNS010000068.1:0-6858 GCA_902479105.1 uncultured Collinsella sp.
GATGCTCAGGAGTCTCGTGGGCTCGGAGATGTGTATAAGAGACAGGTATAGGTGAAGCGGCGTAATAGCCACCCCTTATTCCCCAAAATCAGGTGAACGTTCACTTTTAAAAGGCGAACGGTAGTCTCGCCCTTGCCGTGCGGACGTCTATTTGCTCTGTTCCTGCGCTCCCTCTGCTATCATGTTGCGGTTGTACACCAGATGCAGGTACATCGCGTCGTGCGCTGCGGTGGGATTGCGCGCGGCGATGGCGTCGGCCACGCCACGGTGGGTGCGGATGGTTTCCTCAACCAGCTTTTTGCCGGTCACGTCAATAAACAGGGGGACAGACGCCTTGAGCACGCCCATTAGGCGGGGAACGACGAGGTTGCCGCAGCTTTCGGCAATTGCGATGTGAAACGCGGTGTCGGCGGCAGAATAGTCTTCGTCCCGCGCGGCCAAGTGCTCGGACTCATCGCAAAGCTCTTTAATGCAGATGATTTGATCGTCGGTCGCGTGCTCTGCGGCCATGCTGGCCATCTGCGGCTCGATCATAAAGCGCACTTCGAGCAGGTCGCGTGCCAGGCGCCTCTTGTCATCGATAAAGGTAAAGCCCAGCGGGTCGTCGGCAACGCCGGGGTTTGACGCCACATAGGTGCCCGAGCCCTGCTTAATGCGCACGATGTTGCGCGACTGCAGCAGCTTCATGGCCTCGCGCACCGTGCTCCTGCCGGCGCCCAGGCGCTCGACGAGCACGGCCTCCTTGGGCAGGCGATCGCCTTGCTCAAGATGCTCATCCAGGATCAGTTGAATGATTTTCTCTGAAATCTGCTCGGGGAGTCCCGAATCGGCTCGTGCCACGCTTCACCTCATATCAAAAGAATTCATCAGAGCTATTCTAGCTCATTTACAGAAGCCGCGGTGGTTCGCTCCGACAATGGAGAACTGTAAGTGGCCGTTTACCGTCAAAAACAAATCGTTCAGCAAATACATCAGATGTATTTCGAAAAAGTTTCCCTTTTAAACATCAGGCCTATTGAAAACACGCTATAGTCATCAGACGAATTCAAAAGGTCTGATGAATTGGAGGAAAGATGTCAGACCCAACGTTTATGGCTGATCCCACCAGGCTGGTATTCGCCGCCATCGTGGGCATCGCGCTGCTGCTTGCGCTCATCATTAAGTTCAAGCTGCATCCTGTGCTTTCGATGATGGTCTCGGCGCTCGCGATCGGCATCGGCGCCGGTATGCCGCTCGACCTGGTGGCGGACACTGTCACCAAGGGCGTGGGAACCACGCTGCAAAACATCGCCCTGCTCATTGGCCTCGGCTCGATGTTTGGCCAGATTCTTGAGGAGAGCGGCGGCGCCAAGAAGATTGCCCAGACCTTTATCGATACCTTTGGGCAGGGTCACTCCAGCTGGGCGCTGGGCATTACCGGTCTGGTCATCGGCACTACGGTGTTCTTTGAGGCCGGCGTGGTCGTTTTGATTCCGCTTGCGTTTAGCGTGGCATCGCAGACCAAAAAGTCGACGCTCTACTACGGCATCGCGCTGCTCGCGGGACTTGCCGCTGGCTATGCGTTTGTGCCGCCATCGGCCGGGTCGGTTTTGGTCGCCGGCACGCTCGGTGTCGACCTGAGCACCATGATCCTCGTCGGTATCCCCACCGCCTTCATCGCCATGGCGATTGCCGGCGTCATCTGGGGCCGCAACGTGGGCGGTCGCATTTTTACCGATGTTCCGGAGCACTTTACCTCTGCCGAGGGTGCGAGCGACGAAAAGGAGCTTCCCTCCTTTGGCATGGTGCTCGCCATCGTGCTCACGCCGCTTTGTCTGATTTTGCTGGGCACGTTGTCCTCTTATATCCCCATGCCCGCCGAGCTTGCCTCGATTCTCGCCTTCCTGGGCAAGCCGTTCGTCGCTTTGACGCTCGCTACGCTCGTCGCGATGTATCTGCTGGGCGCGCGGCGCGGCTACTCCGGTGCCGAGCTCAAGGCCCTGCTCGACCGCTCTCTCAAGCCCGTCGGCATGATCTTGCTGGTCATTGCCTGCGGCGGCGTGATCCGCTGGATGCTGCAGGACTGCGGCTTGGGCCAGGTTATCGGCCCTATGCTCGAGGCCTCACCGCTGCCTTTGGTGGTCGTTGCCTTTTTGATTGCCGTCATGGTGCGTGCCTCTGTCGGCAGCTCCATCGTCGCTATGACCATGGCATCGGGCATTATGGCCGCCATGCCCGCGGTTGCCGGAGCCTCAGTGCTCATGCGTGCCGCTATCTGTCTTGCCATCTGCGGCGGTGCCACGGCCCTCTCGCACGTCAACGATGCCGGTTTTTGGATGTGCTCCTCGTTCCTGGAGATTGACGAGAAGACCACGCTCAAGTCCTGGACCGTTATGGAGACGCTCATCGGCCTTTCGGGTCTTGCCTGCGCCCTGGTGATTTCGTTCTTCGCCTAGTTTGCGTAGCTAAGCATCTTTCACCGAGTGCATCGCTCGGTACCCATTTTCACCTGATTCATTAACCAACGATTGGTACAACCGTTCAAACCAAAAGAGGAGAGCATTATGGACGAGAAGACCAAGGCACAGATTCAGCAGGAGGCAGCCGACTTGGTTGCCAAGCTGCAGCCGCGTTCCGGCAAGTTTCGCACCATCAGCCCCGAGATGGACCCGCTGCGTCTGGGCTCTGGCTGGTCCATCGAGGATCTGGACAAGCCACAGGTCATTATCGAGTCGACGTTCGGCGACTCGCACCCGGGTTCTGCCGGCCTGTTTGAGTTGGTCGAGGAGGTCCGTGCCGGCGTTGCCGAGGCTGGCGGTCACGGTGCCCGTTACTTCTGCACCGATATCTGCGACGGCGAGGCCCAGGGCCACGACGGCATTAACTACTCGCTGCCCAGTCGCGACATGATCGCCAACATGATCGAGATTCATGCCAAGGCCACCCCGTTCGACGCCGGCGTCTTTGTCGCCAGCTGCGATAAGGGCCTGCCCGCGAACCTTATGGCCATGGGCCGCATCAACATCCCCTCCATCGTCGTTACCGGCGGTGTCATGGATGCAGGCCCCGACCTGTTGACCCTGGAGCAGCTCGGTGCGATTTCTGCCCGCTACGAGCGCGGCGAGATCTCTCGCGAGGAACTTGAGTTTGCCAAGCACAACGCATGCCCCAGCTGCGGCGCCTGCTCCTTTATGGGCACCGCGTCGACCATGCAGGTTACCGCCGAGGCCCTGGGCCTTATGCTCCCCGGCACGGCCCTGCTGCCCGCAACCAGCTCCGATCTGCGTGAGTTTGCGCGCGAGGCCGGCCGTCAGTCCGTGTGGCTCTCCGAACACAACCTGTGCCCGCGCGACATCGTGACCAAGGAGTCCTTCGAGAACCTCATCATGGTCCACGGCGCTATTTCGGGCTCCACCAACTCGCTGCTGCACATCCCCGCTATCGCCCGCGAGTTTGGCATCGAAATGTCCGCCGACGATTTCGATCGCCTGCACCGTGGCGCCCACTACCTGCTCAACGTCCGTCCCGCAGGCGAGTGGCCGGCGCAGTTCTTCTACTATGCGGGCGGCGTGCCGCGCATCATGGAGGAGATCAAGTCGATGCTCCACCTCGACGTCATGACCGCCACCGGCAAGACTCTCGGCGAGAACCTCGAGGACCTCAAGAACAACGGTTACTACGAGAAGTGCGGTCGTTACCTTGAGAAGTGGAATCTCAAGCGCGAGGACATCATCCGTCCGTTTGACCAGGCCTTCGGCACCGACGGTTCCATCGCCATCCTCCACGGCAATCTTGCTCCCGAGGGCGCGGTCGTCAAGCACACCGTCGTTCCGCGCGAGATGTTCCAGGCTACGCTCAAGGCCCGTCCGTTCGACTGCGAGGAGGACGCCATTCACGCCGTCCTGACGCACGAGGTCAAGCCCGGCGATGCCGTTATCATTCGCTATGAGGGTCCCAAGGGTTCCGGAATGCCCGAGATGTTCTACACCACTGAGGCTATCGCCAGCGATCCCGAGCTGGGTGCGAGCATTGCCCTGATCACCGATGGCCGCTTCTCCGGCGCCTCCAAGGGCCCGGCTATCGGTCACGTTTCGCCCGAGGCTGCCGTGGGCGGCCCGATTGCCCTGATCGAGGAAGGTGATCTGATCCAGATCAACATCCCCGAGCGCTCGCTGTCCATCGTGGGCATCGCCGGCAAGGAGATGGAGCCGGCTGAGGTCGACGCCGTCCTGGCCGAGCGCCGAGCCGCTTGGAAGCCCAAGGCTAATCGCTATACCTCCGGCACGCTCAAGTTCTTTACCGAGCATGCAGTTTCCGCCATTCAGGGTGGCTATATGGAGTAGCGCCCATGCGCATCAAATATCTCCTCTCATAGATGTGCGGCACAAAGAGCCCCGAGCCACGTCACCGGGGCGCGTTGTTCAGCGCCGCCGGGGCGCTCCACTCAAACGACAAGAGACGTCTTACGCAAGCGCCCGCGTCCGTGGATAAAACCACGGGCGTGGGCGCTTCACTTTATTCCCAGCCGCTTTATTCCCAGCCCTTCCACACGTCAGGCTCGTAGCCAACGGTTGCCTGGCGGCCGATGCGAACGATGGGCTCACGAAGAATCTGCTGGTTATCGAGCACCTTTTCGAACTTCTGGTCGGCAGCAAGATACTGTACGAGCGCAACCGTGTCGGCATCTTTCGCCTTTGGATCGATCACAGCGTCGATCCCGCCGACGGCGCGCGCCACGCTTTCGAGCTCGCCTTTGCTCATCCCCTTTTCCTTCAAGTCGATGAACTGGAACTTCACACGACGTTCCTTGAAATAGCGCTGCGCCTTCTTAGTATCGAAGCTTTTCTTCGTGCCGAATATCTGGATGTTCATACGTACCGCCTTCGCTCAATTCTCGTCCGTCCATGATACGGCAAGGGAGCCGAGCAAAAACAGAGCAGGCGGAGATGGAGGAGGACGGCGACCGACCGTCGGCAAGAGTCGGCCGGATCGGACTGGCGCCCAGCGCGCGCCGGCGACACGCTCGCAGCTGCACACATAGCCGATGTACAAGCTCGCCGCGGCGTTCCCTCGCCCCGCGGTGTGGCGATAGAGAAGCACGCCACCCGTCAACGATGGCGCCTCGGTGAAGAAAATCAACGTCTGGGTTACATCCCTTGAAAGGGGCGAAGACGGTTGCTAGAATACCTCCCCGCTATGAAGGATTTGACCAAAGCATACATCGCAATTCGGCGGCCCCTGGTATACGGGGCCTCTCCTGTTGTTCCCCAAGTGCGCTCTGAGCAGCCGCTTTCTTCCTGTCGTATCTGATGCACGCATAGCACGTGCATGTTATTTCGCCCGTGGGCCGGCGCGCCTTCGGCGAAGAATCGAATAGATACGAAGGAAGCTTATGTCTGATAATTGTACGGTCGCGCCCGCCAATGGGCGCATTACCGGTACCCAGATCCGCATCGTCGCGGTCGTCGTCCTGGGTGCCTTCTTGGCGCTACTGAACCAAACGGTGATGTCGCCTGCGCTGCCGGTCATCATGTCCGATTTCGCCATCGATGCCTCGACTGCCCAGTGGATCATGTCCATATACCCGCTGGTGAGCGGCATCATGGTCCCCGTTTCGGCGTTCCTTATCGACAAGTTCAGCACCCGCGCGCTATTCTTCGGGGCGACGCTGGTGTTCGCGCTGGGCACGCTGCTGTGCGCCGCAGCCCCTGATTTCCTGTTCCTCATCATCGGTCGCGTGTTGCAAGCGGCGGGCTCAGGCGTGCTCATGCCGCTTGTCTCGGTGGTTCCCATGCTGGTGTTCCCCGTCGAGAAACGAGGAACGGCTATGGGCATGGCGGGCATCGTCATGTCGGCGGGTCCCGCGGTCGGCCCCGTCGTAGGCGGTGCGGTGATCGACACGTACGGCTGGCGCACCATGATCGGCGCCATCGTCCCCCTCGCAATTCTCGTGCTGGTGCTGGGCGTGTTCATGCTGAAAAACGTGGGCGAGCTGAAGAACCCCAAGCTCGACCTGCCCTCGGTCGTCCTCTCCACCATCGCCTTCGGCGGACTTCTCTACGGGTTCTCGAGCGCCTCGTCGATGGGTTGGGGCAACCCCGTGGTGCTCGGCTCGATCGTCGCGGGTGTCGTGTGCTTGGTGCTGTTCGTCGTACGCCAGGGCAAAATCGAGGACCCGCTGCTTCAACTGGGCACGCTCAAGACGCGCGAGTTCCGCGTGGCCGCCATCATCGTCACGCTCATCAACGCCGCATGCCTGGTCACCAACACGCTGTTGCCGTTGCTGCTGCAAACCTCGCTTGGCGCTTCGGCCTTCGAAACCGGCATGGCCATGCTTCCCGCCGCGGCGGTGGGCATCATCATCAGCCCTATCTCCGGCGTGGTGTTCGACAAGTTCGGTCCGCGTGCCATCTCGATCGTCGGCCTGGCCCTCATGACCGGCGCCCTGTTCCTGCTCTCGCTTTCGACGGTAAACACGCCCATCTTGGTGGTTGCGCTGTTCTGCATGCTGCAGTCCGCCGGCCAGTCGCTCGCGAACATGCCGGTGAACACATGGGGTGTCAATGCCTTGAAAAATGACATGATCGCCCACGGCAACGCCATCGCGAACACCGGCCGCCAGGTCGCCGGCGGTTTGTGCACGGCGCTCATCATCACGGTCATGACAAGCGTCACCGCGTCGGCCGGCGTCGACGCGAGCATCCAAGTAGCCACCGCCGTGGGCGCGGGCGTCGCTTACAAGGTGTGCGCGGCCATCGGCCTTGTTTCCCTTATCTACGCCATATTCAGCGTGCGCACCTCGAAGAAGGCCGCACCAAAGCCGAAGGAGGCATAAGC
This sequence comes from uncultured Collinsella sp., assembly GCA_902479105.1. Lineage (GTDB taxonomy): Bacteria > Actinomycetota > Coriobacteriia > Coriobacteriales > Coriobacteriaceae > Collinsella. The sequence continues at coordinate 6,817 of CABSNS010000068.1, forward strand.
GATGTCCGAGATTCTGTCCTGTCTCTTATACACATCTCCGAG
>CABSNS010000069.1:0-6786 GCA_902479105.1 uncultured Collinsella sp.
TAATTCGTCGGCAGCGTCAGATGTGTATAAGAGACAGGATAAAACCTGCCAAAATAAACCTGTCCCTTTTTGGTAGGTTTCGGGGTGACAAGGGCTTGCACTTTAGCGTGCGACAGCGGATAATGCCGAGCACTCGACAATACGCTTATTGCTCTTTCTATAGATTGAGGAGGCCCCTATGGCCATGGAATTCAAACGCAGGCTGCCGATCCCCATGGAGATCCGCGAGGAAATGCCGCTTTCTGCCGAGCTTACCGCCAAAAAGCAGGCATTTGACGCCGAGGTCGCCAAAGTCTTTACCGGCGAGGACGCGCGCAAGGTGCTCATCATCGGCCCGTGCTCTGCCGACCGCGAGGATTCGGTGCTCGAGTATATGAACCGACTGGCCAAGACCGCCGAAGAGGTCAAGGACAAGCTCATCATCATTCCGCGCGTCTACACCAATAAGCCGCGCACCAAGGGCACCGGCTACAAGGGTCTTCTGCACAACCCCAACCCCGAGGCTCCCGACGACCTGCTCGAGGGCGTCAAGGCCATCCGCCACATGCACCTGCGCGTCATCGAGGAGACCGGCTTCTTTACCGCCGATGAGATGCTCTACCCGTCCAACTACCAATACCTCGTCGACCTGCTGAGCTATGTTGCCGTGGGCGCACGCTCGGTCGAGAACCAGGAGCATCGCCTGGTGTCGAGCGGCATTTCGGTACCCGTCGGCATGAAGAATCCCACTGCCGGCTCTACCACCGTTATGCTCAACTCCATTTACGCCGCGCAGGCGCACCAGAGCTTCATCTTCCGCAACTGGGAGGTCGAGTGCGACGGCAATCCGCTCGCGCACGCCGTTATGCGTGGCTACATCGGTCTCGATGGGCGCACCTACCCCAACTACCACTACGAGCACCTCGAGCGCCTGGCCGAGCGCTATACCGAGCATGCCGGCTATGCCAATCCGGCGGCGGTCATCGACTGCAACCACGACAACTCGGGCAAGCGTCCTCTGGAGCAGTATCGCATTTGCAAGGAGGTGCTCGACAGCTGCCGCCGCAACGAGTCCATCTCCAAGCTGGTCAAGGGCTTTATGATCGAGTCCTACCTGGAAGACGGCAACCAGCCGGTCGACGGCGGCGTCTTTGGTAAATCGATCACCGACCCGTGCCTGGGCTGGGAAAAGACCGACTACCTCATCCACGAGATCGCGGAGCGGATTTAGAGTTACGGCGTTTTACCAAACGCCGTAACGGCTCGACGCTGCAAACCCGCCAGAGCGGCAATCTGCCTTTCAGCTTCGGCGGCATGACCAGAAGGTCAATGCCGCCTCGCTTCAAGGCACCTTGCTCGCTCTGGCGGGCTTTCGCTGACTTTTGCTCTACCTGCGGTGTTGGCGGGGTAGCTAATTTAGGATGGGGCTCTTTTAACTACCCGCAAAGTAGTCATTGGGGACGTTCTTAAATAACTAGTCGTTTAAGAACGTCCCCAGCGACTACAAGCTCTCCAACCGCGAGGCCGAGGTTTTGCGTCTGGTTGTACTGGGCAAATCGAACCAAGAGATCGCTGACGAGCTATTCCTTGCCGTGGGCACCGTCAAGACCCACATCCTCAACATCCTGGTCAAAACTGAGCAGCAAAACCGCACGACGCTCATCCTCCACTTCTGAAAGCGCTAACCTGCCAAAAAGAGACAGGTTTATTTTGGCAAGTTTTATCTGGGCAAACGCCAACCGCCGCGGGGAAGTTGTCTCCCTTCGCGGCGGTTTTTGGTTCATGATTTCATTCGCCTCAATCTGTAACGCGTAGAGGACAAATCGCCGTCTTACTGTTACAGATCGAGACGAGTTATAGAGTGCGCGTCGAATAGTCTCAATCTGTAACAGGTAGAGACGTTTTTGCCAGCCAGGTGTTACAGATTGAGATGAACGAAGGGGCAGCAGCGTTAAACAAGTCCGCCGCAAAGTAATTCGGAGAAATCCGATCCTAGAGTTATCTACCAGGTACGATATGTGCACTGATATTTTGTCTCAAACCCGGGCATCCCGTTGCCGCGCGGGCTTAACGCTGCACCCGTATAGAGAATCGTTTGCCCCGTACGAGAATACGAAGTTTTAAAAGACAGCCTCTTTTATGTCTGATCGAAGCAATCAATATTCTCGCTCGGGTGGTTTGCAGTGGAGAACGATTTGTAGGTGTCCAAGACATCCGCCGTCACAAGACGACAAGGTGCAACAGAACCTGCATCTGGTTGCGCCGACGCATAAGTGGGAATTACGGCCATCGACAGAGCGAACATAATACATGCGCACATTGCCTTCACATAGTTCTTCGCTACATTTCGCTTCATGGTCATCTTCCTTTCCTAGTTTTTGTTATCGTTCGTCTTGAAAAGCTGCGCGTACACATTACCGATCCATTTCGAATCACCTCCCATTTCTCGGGTAACGACACGAGAGCCATCTCGTGTGAACAATACGGAAGCATCGCAAAGCGATTCGAGATTTCCGATTAGATGAGAAGAGATAATGACATGCGCCCCCCTACCCGCATCGTCTCTAAGAGCATTCGAAACGATTGCGACGTGTCTCACATCAAGTGCATTCATGGGCTCATCCAAAAGGACGACTTCGCAATAGGACATATACGCCATCGCCACATTGAGTAATTGTCTATTTCCATCAGACAGCCTAGATACGGGCGTATTCTTCAACCCAGTCAAGTCAAAGCGATCAAGCACTTGGTCCAAAGTGCGAGGTGAATGCCAAATTCGCCTGCATCGGTCGAGATGGAAAGCGACTGTCATGTATGGAATCAATAGAGACGGCCCATTCGGAACCAAGAAGAATTCCTTTCTCATTTCCTCACAGTCGACACATGCTTTTGCATGAAAACAGAGAGAACCTGACACGCGCACTGATGGCCCAGCGTCTCCCCAAAGAGCATTAAGTAACGTAGTCTTGCCATATCCATTTGGCGCGACAAGACCCCATATCTGGCCAGCGGGCATATCAAACTGCAATCCCTTTGCCAGCTGGTTTTTTCCAACCGTCAACACATCCAACGACAGAGAGAGCAAGCTTTTCTCGCCCAAACTATCCGGACTAATATGGTTCCAGGCCCAGCGATTCTTGCTTTTTAGGCGCGAAAACGAGATGATTCCCAACGCACAGACAACAAGCGTGCCCATTACGGCAAAGAAACAGTGCAGCGCACTGGCTTCAGGAACGAGTGATACCTCAGCTCCATTGGCGTAAGAAGCGCCGCCGAGTGCAAGCGAAGAGACAGAATAGCTCGGCACCATATACGGCAGCAACGCATGCCATGGAGCATCTTTGCTCGCATAAAACGGAAGCTGGCTTATGCCCCCCACAAGAGCGACCACCATGGACGAAATGGCCCTGTTTCTGCTTCCTGCGTATACGCACACGCCCAAACAAGCAAACATCATAGACAACGCAACCTCAAAGACAGCAAATAGCCCAAGCTGAACTAACACAGTTCTTTCGACCACGTCACCATACTGAATGAATACGACTGGGTACTCCGTCTGACCGGCACCGTTAAGCACCGTTGCCAATACAAAACAGGGAGCCAACGCCAGAACCAAAACCGTCATCGATGCAATGCCAGAGACGAGAACGCGGCATGCATTCATCTCTAACTTTGACAACAAAGCCCGATCGTAGAACCGCTTTCCATCCCCCTCAAGCGACATATAGAGGACGAGAACCGGAACTAAAAGCCACGCTATTGCAGGAACAGCGCCGCAATAATATGCAAGAAGAATCATCCCAGGCATTTTTGTTGTTGAGCCGTACGATTCCGGATGGGGCAGCATTGCTATGGCTCGGGGAAGACGCTCTTGGGCCTCAAGCGATAGCTCCGAATCAACGCCATTCAAATAACCGAGTCGGTATTCCTTGAGCAATAGATTGTCATAATCGGCAATCGCATCGTAATACCCTCTGGAGTCTGTCTTACTTTTAAGCGCTCTATCAAGACACGCCCTTTCGTCGGCAATGATGCTGTTAAGCTCCTGTGGGGCAGTGTCATAAACGCCGTCAGAGACTTGAGAGACCAACAATGCCCTCTGCTCCTTGATGGAACCTCTGCCATATAGATAATCTGCTCCCGTTGGAACGGATAGAAAAACCGGGATGCAGAATACGAGCGCGAGCAGCGCCGTCAGCAACATAATTCCCCGGTTTCGCGCAAGAACTTCTAAATTAAGTCGTACATATGCGAGGCAATCACAAGTCTTCACGGCAAGCACCTCCGGTTCGCAACGTACGGATCGTCGGACCCGTTGTCCGGAAGTATCGCTTTCATCGTCTGAACTGTCTGTAGACGTATGGGATGGACTTGTGACCTTGTTTGTCTACAGGCTTCTACCTGCCATTTTCTAAAACATCAGCTATAAGACAAAATACCTTATCTCTAAGTTCACGCTCCGAGTGAACTCCAAGCAAGGCATAGCTCTTGCTCTTAGCCTCTTTGACGGTTCCCCGAGCAACGTTAAGATGTGCGCAAATCTCGGTGGATCCACTGCCATCAAGAACGCATGCCATGATGTCAGCATAAAGTGGCGTAAAGCCAAGCTTCAAGAAAACCTCGCGTGCGGCATCGCGTCGATTACCCGCCGGGACTGCATCTTTCGCACGCAAGGATAGCAGCGAATAAGTCAGAAGGATAAGTACGACAAGGAACGCGGTCACGCGTAAAGCAGGCAAAAGGCCGTCAACGGCCTCACCGCTCCCAACGGACTCAAAGAAAATGTACAGTCGACTTACCACATCGTGAACCCAGAACGTTGCCCCAGCACCCACAGACACCGAAGAAAGAGTAAGTTCGGGCGAAAGGCACAAATGCATTTCAGACATCCACCGTATAGCCGCATGGCAACACAGGGCCAAAAGCACTATAGCTATCGACAGGATTATCACATCATGCTCAAAGCCGAAGCATATGAGGATTTCCTCGATGCCCATTCCAGACGCATACATAAACAGGAAGCAGGCGAAGACTATCCTGCAGCTCCGATTGGACGATAAGGACCTCAGTGATTCTGAACGGTGATCATGGCCTTTTGTTGCGTCGAAATGCCACGTATCCTTTGACAAAAGAAGTCCAGCTGTCGCCTCTGAAATGCTTTTATATCCGGTTTTAGTCAAGGCCCGCGACAAATAGGTACGGGCGGTAGACGGGGAAATATCCAAGGCAGAAGCAATCTCCTCGTACGTTTTTCCCTCTATCCTCATAGAGAAAACCGCGGACTCCCTTTGAGAAAAACCCAAAGTCGCAGGGATATCGGCAACTGCAGAGCGTTTTCCTCCTAATTTGGCATCCGCAGAAAAAGCGCTTGTTAAGTCGGGTAAGGATCGCATTATGGCCCTGACAAGGATGCTGCCCAAGACAGTCACCAGAAGCAGTGCGATCTCTTGATGCCCACCAAAGCTCAGGAGCACAGCACCGATGTTTATATTGCGCGAAAACAAACAATCCAAATCAAGAACAACGGCAGCATTACCAAACGCAAGAGGTTCGACGAGCGAGGCAGCAACCCCCATCTCGGCGTTAACGGAAAGGAAAGAACCGACGGACTCCATCAACGGGGCGAGAAGAAACTGAAGGCCAACAAGCAAAGCAATCAAGAGTACAACGGGGCTGTAAAGGGCGAGCTCAGGATACCCATGGAGAACAGGGCCATCGACTACATGTTTCCCCGTTGATCCCGCACGCATGTTTGCGAATTCACCGCCAAGCGCCCAAGAACAGCAAGCGACAAGCAAGGGGGCTAGCAACAACAAAATGAACGCGAGCGCCGAAACCACACCATGAAATTGATGAAACACATTAAGAGATACCGTGAACATCGCAAGAAGTGCAATATCTACGAGCATAAGTCCAAAAAGCCGTTTGGAAATACCCGGTCTCACGGGGCGAGAGATGAGACCCACACAGAAGCCCGAAAGCAGATGCAGGCCGATAAGAACGGTGCCAGAAAGGCCCGCATAAATACTTGGCGCCATACAATACAGACCAGCCGCCCCTATAAACAACATAATTGAATGCCAGAGGAACGAGCGCTTCACGTTTTGTAGATTAGCCGCCTCGATTGCCATAAATTCAAAGCTCCTAGATAGCATTTTGGCTATTTTAACATCGTCCCCAGCGTTAAAAAACTGTTACCCGAATTAATCAATATGCCCCCTCCGCTAAAAGGCACCACGCTCATCCTCCACTTCTGGGAGCGCTAACCTGCCAAAAAGGGACTGGTTTATTTTGGTAGGTTTTATCTGGACAAACGCCAGGCGCCGCGAGGGAGCCGCCTTCCCTCGCGGCGGTTTTCTAGCAGAAAAACCAAGTGAGTAGGCTTTTTTCAGGAAGCCAAGCACGCCCCAAAACGCCACAGCTCTGACCTGCAGTTTTATAGATCATTTGTCACGATGTGCTCGGCAGGTTCAAAAAAGTCTACTCACTTGTATCTGAGACGCACCAGATTGGCAAAAACCGCCGCGAAAGGGCCCCTGGTCCCTTCGCGGCGGTCATACACCTCTAATTTTGCGACGGTTTTGCCCGCTTGTTACTCGCTGTAGCGGGTGGCGATGGCAGCTTGTACCATGCCGGTGCTCATGAGGTAGGTCACCAGGAAGTAGCCACCGTATGCTGCCAGGAAGATTGCACAGGTGAGGCCCACGGTACCGCCAATGTTCATATTTCCGAAAATGCTCACCAACTCGATGATCACCTTAAGTGCCACAAAGGAGTGCGCCAGGCCCACTGCCAGCGGGAACAGGA
>CABSNS010000070.1:0-6741 GCA_902479105.1 uncultured Collinsella sp.
CACCGTCTAATTCGTCGGCAGCGTCAGATGTGTATAAGAGACAGGAGGTAGATATGGCGGTTGAGTGGAGACGACAGAAGGTGTTTTCTCAGATATTTATGCGTGGGGCCGGTGGAGACGATGGTGGTAAAGATGTTCGCTATTTTTGGTTCGATTTGGTAAATAGTGGACATATGTACCGTATGTAGGCTCACTGTGCGATAATTTGCGCAGCAATGAGTAAGGAGCCTCATATGAGTGATTTTGTCCTGACCTGTGAATCCGCCGCCGATCGAACCCGTGAGTTCTTTGCGTCGCGCAATATCCCTGTCGTGTGTTTTCATTACGAGATCGACGATGTTGTCTATACGGACGATCTGTATCAGTCGATTGCGCCGGACGATTTTTTTGCCCAGATTGCCGCGGGCGCCATGCCCAAGACGTCTCAGGTGAGTGTTGGTGAGTACGAGGAGTTTTGGGAGCCGTTTGTTGCCGAGGGTAAAGACGTGCTGCACCTGGCGTTGTCGTCGGGTATTTCGGGCACGTATGGATCGGCCTGCGTTGCGGCGCAGATGCTCGCGGATCGCTATCCCCAGGGCGGCAAGGTGCGCGTCATCGATTCGCTGGCGGCGTCTTCGGGCTTTGGCCTGCTGGCGGAATGTGCCGCCGACGTTCGCGATAGCGGCGCTTCGCTCGACGAGACGGCCGCTTGGATTGAGGAGCATAAACTCAACCTGCACCACTGGTTTTTCTCGACCGATCTGTCGAGCTACCTGCGCGGCGGTCGCATTTCGGCCGCGAGCGCGATCATCGGCACGGCACTCAAGATTTGCCGCTCATGACGGTCGATTGTGAAGGTGAGCTGGCGCCGCGTGAGAAGATTCGCACCAAGAAGCGCGCGATCTCCGAGATGGCCAAGACCGTGATGGCGCATGTGCAGGACGGCGCGAACTATTCGGGCAAGTGCATCATGTCGCACTCGGCGTGCCGCGAGGATGCCGAGGCTGTTGCCGCGCTGATAGAGGAACAGGTTCCGCAGCTCAAAGGCAAGATTGAAATCAATAACATCGGTGCTCTGATTGGCTCGCATACCGGCCCTGGCACGGTGGCCATCTTCTTTATGGGCGACAAGCGCGTGGATTAGCGTTTGTGGGCTGGTTGACAGTCTTAACCGCTGCGCCTGTCCCTCCTGACATTCGATAAAAGAAAAAGGCCCGTCCCGTTGTTTGCGGAACGGGCCTTGCTGTTGCAGCTAGCGTTTCTTTCCGCGGAAGAAGAAACCGTGCAGCGAGGGCTTGAGTCCGCGGTTGGCGCGACGCTCCTCGATATGATCATGGATCGAAGCGACGCGTTCGATGACTTCGTCGGGGATCGGCACGTCGGGATTCATGTTCTCGACCTGGCTAACCTCGGCGGCGGCGACCTGGTCGATAATGGGCACATCGTCGCGCGAGATGACAGGTGTGGCGTCTTCCTTCATCTTGCGATAGCGCTGCATCATGTCGGTCTGTAGCTGCTGGGCCGAAGGCGGCGTCCAGATGATGGCGTTGGCGCCGGCGGCGATGGTTTCGCGGATGCTCTCGGGCGTCTTGCCGCCCGGTGCGATGAGCGGCAGGTTGGGATAGTGCTCGCGCAGCTCGCGCAGGACCTGCGGCGTGTTCTTGCCGGCGGCGATGTTGAGGATCTTGGCTCCGGCGCGCACCTTGGCGTGAGCATCGTCGTCGCAACGTACGACCGTGGCGATGACGGGGATGTCGGCGATGTTGGTGATGTGCTCGACCATCTCGGCGGTAGCGGGGGAATTGACCACGCAGCCCGCCGCGCCCTGCATCTCGGAGACGGCCGCCATCTGCACGGAACGCTTGCCGGTGGTGGTGCCGCCGCCAACGCCCACAAAGACCGGGCACTCGGCAACGGTCAGCAGCGCCTGCGTAATGGCGGGCTGCGGTGTGAAGGGGTAGACGGCAAACACGGCATCGGCATTGGAATTGCGGATGACCGCCACGTCGGTGGTGTAGATGAGCGATTTGATGCGGCGGCCAAAGAGCGTAAAGCCGCTGGCCTCTTCGATCTCATCGGGCATGCGGAGGGCCGCCTTGCGCAGGCGCCCGTCGATGGGCAGCGGCTCCATGGGCAAACGGCCGTTGGGAGTTACGGCCACCTGGGGCTCGGTAAATTCGTCTGCAAGCTCAACCTCGGAGAAGTCGACCGAGGCGACGATGTCCTCGTGAACCTCGGCGGGAACATCGATGGGGACTTGGTCGTTAGTCGCGGCAGGCGTCTCGAAGGAGCTGGTGCCGACAAAGGCGTCGACGCGCTCGTTCAAATCGTTGAGAGAATCCATGGCGGTCCATTTCTATGTTCTGCGGTCGGCAGTGTACGACCGGCGTTGCGAGTGCTAAATCGTTTGACGAGTTGATTTTTCCCCGCTGCGCCATCCGTTAGACTGAAGGGCCGGCGAACGTGAAGGAGCTGTGGTGGCGGGAATCGAGGTGCTATCTTGAATGTCCCGTATGCAAAAGAGAGGTGACGCGGTATGGAATTTTCGGCAATGTTGGGCTCGATTGGCCTATGCGTGGGCGCGATCGTTGCCGCCGCGGTCATCTACTTTGCGGTCACGGCCATTAAGGGCAAAAAGGCCGAGCGCAAGGAGCGCGAGGCACTTAAGCAGTGCCGTGACCAGCAGGACAAGCGCGCACGGCGATAGCTTGTTGAGTTTTGGATCCGTGCGCTAGCTGCGTTTTCGGACCAGGGCGATATAGAAGCCCTCAAAGTCGCGACTGGGCGGAATGGTCAGCGTGCCGGGCATGCCGTTGGCAATGGCCGAGACGTGGCCGGTGGCAATGGCCTCGGTAAGGGCGTTGCACTCGATGCGCGGTTCCTCACCGGCTTCGCGGGCGCGGCGTGCTTCGCTTTCACTCGGCGTGCCGTCGAGGGGGATGAGCTCGCAGTCCATGTGCTTGTCGAGGGCCTCTTGCAGGGCATCCTCGTTTTCCTGCGGCAAGATCGAACATGTCGAATAGACGAGCGTGCCGCCCGGTTTGAGGGCTCCCATGGCGCGGTCCAGAAGCGCGCGCTGCGAGCGGGCACACTTGCCAAGCAGCTGCTCGGTGAGGCCGCGCAAGCTCTTTTCGTTGCCGCTGATGACGGTGCCCGTACCGGTGCAGGGAGCGTCGAGCAGGATACGGTCAAAGCGGAAGAACTCGTCAAGCTCGCGTGCGTCAATGCGCATGACGGGCACGTTTTTGGCGCCCTGGCGGCCCAAGTTGGCCTCGAGCTTTTCGGCACGGGGAATGCTCATCTCGCAGGCGGTGAGGTGCGCCTGTCCTTGGGTGAGGGCGGCGATCTGCGTCGTCTTGCCGCCGGGGGCCGCGCACATGTCCAGGATATCCTCGCCGGCCTGCGCGCCCAGCACCAAAGGCGGCATCATCGACGACAGGCTTTGCAGGTAGATCTTGCCGTCACGGTAGATGTCGAGGTCCCACAGGTCGGAAACCTGGGCCTCGGGCAGGATGAACGCGTCCGGGTACCATGCGACGGGGCGGTGGGCGATGCCGGCTGCGTCGAGCGCGGCGGCAATGTTTTCGGCGGTCGCCTTGAGCGTGTTGGCTCGCAGCGTGACCGGGCGCGTGGCTGCGGCGCCAAAGCCCTCGATCATGAGCTCGGCATCGGCAGGCGTGTAGGCGCCGGCAACCGTGTCGACCATAGAGCGCGGCAGGTCGGCAGCGCAGGGGAGGGCGGCAAGCTGGTCGGAAAGCTCGGTAGCGGCAAACTGCCTAAGCTTGAGCTCGGGCTTAACCTGCTTTTTCTGCTTACGACGACGCGGCTTGGACATCCGTCTTCCCTTCCCGTCCCAAATTGACTACTTTCCGGGCACGCTGCTGCTGGCGTGCTTTAGTACTGGCTCTCGTGCTTGCTAAAGAAGTCGAAGCGCGGGGGCAGCGGCTTTACGCGGTGCTCGCCGGGCTTCTCGCCCAGGCTCTCCACAAACTCGTCCGTGGAGGCAAAGATGTTGTCCCAGCTAAAGAAGGCGACCGGATCGACGTCGAAGTACTCGCAGATGAGCTCGCAGCCGGCCGGGACGATGCCGTGCATCAGGACGGTCGCCACGCGCAGCTCGGTAAAGGCGTCGACCAGGGCCTGCTTCATGGCGGCGTTGGCTGGTTCGCCCTCGAGCTTGTTGGCGGCCTTGGAGGCGTCGCTCCAGCGCTTGTTGGCGGCGCGCAGGTAGTCGTCGCACACGGCGAGCGCACGGTGCGTCTCGAACTTGTACATGGCCTGTTCAAAGGCAAGGGCGGCCTGCTCGGCAGCCTCGACCACGGCAGCAGAGGCGGCACCGGCCGGAATGCAGCCGTTGCGATAGGGGCTCTCGTCGCCCTCCTTGACGGCGACGCCGTAGAAGCAGCTGCGGGCCAGGCGGTTGAACACGCCGGTCAAAAGGGCGCTCTCCTTAAGGGCCGGATCGATAACGCGCTTGTCGTCGCAGGCGCGCACCTCGTTGCCGTCCTTGTCCTTGCCGGTCACGCGCGTGTCATATGCCTTGGGGCTAAAGCTCACCGGCTTCTCGGACAGACCGAGCGACAGCCAATGCGCGCGCATCTGCTCGCAGGTGTAGTGGTTGAGCAGGTCGTCTGCCGGCGGGGGAGGCGTCTGCGAGGACGAGCTGGCCTTTTTGCCCATGTAGAGCAGGTGGTAGCAGGCACTGACGGTGCTCTGCGTGAGGTTCCAGCCCAGGGCCTCCCACATGGCGGTCTGCGCGATGCAGTAGAAGTAGATGTTGTCCTGACCGATGAACTGGTAAATCTGAGCGTCATCCGAGCACCACCAGTCGCGCCAGTCGAGCGAGCTGTGCTGGTAGGTGGGTGCGGGTACTTGCGTGGAATCGGCGGCGGGCTCGCCCATGAGGGCGGCATCCTGGGCGGCGACACCCTCTGTTACGCCGGCGGCGCGGGCATCGCGGGCGAGCACGGTGCGGGTGTAGCTGATGGGCGCCCACAAGCTCTCGGGCCAGCACCAGCAGGTGACGTCGTTCACGCCGTCGACCTCGGGCACCGGAACGCCCCAGTCGATGTTACCGGTGATGCGGAAGGGCACGAGCGCCTTGCCGCTGCGGAAGCGCACGCCGCCGTTGGCGAGCACCGCGTGGGCGTCGTCGCGCTCCTTCCAGCTGGGGAAGGTGACGGTAAAGCTGCTCTTGTTGCCCTCGGGCTCTAGCACGGTGTGCTCGGGCAGCTGGTCCTCGACGGCGTCGAAGGCCTCGCGGAACTTGTTCTGAATATAGAGCTGTGCCGGCAGCAGCCACTCTTCCATGGTCTTGGAGACCACGGAGCGAACCTGCGGGTTCTGGGCGAGCTTGGCGGTGTAGGTCTTCATAAAGTCGAGGTAGGCCGGCAGGTCGAAGTAGAGGTTGTCGACCGGGCGCAGCTCGGGCACCTCGCCGGTGAGCTGGCTCTTGGGCGCAATGAGCTCCTCGGGCTCAAACTGGTGACCCAGGTCGCACTCGTCGGCATAGGCCTTCTCGGACTTGCAGCCCTGGATGGGGCAGCGGCCGATCACCTGGCGGCCGTTGAGGAACGTGCCGGCCTTGGCGTCGTAGAACTGCAGCGTGGAGCGCTTGGAGATGGTGCCCTGCTCGTGCAGGCGCTCGATAATCTCGGCGGTCACTTCGTTGTGAATCTGCGCAGCCGGCTCAAGGCCCGAGCCGCCGTAGATATCGCAGCTGATGTTGTAGTTGTTGAGGGTCGCGGCCTGGCGGGAGTGATTGGACTCGACGTACTCGCTAATGGACTTGTCGTAGCCTTCGTTTTCCTTGAGCTTGCGGTAGCTCTCCATGATGGGCGAGCCGTAGCAGTCGGTGCCCGAGGTGAAGATGACGTTCTCGCGGCCCAGACGGTCGCGCAGGAAGCGGGCGAAGAAGTCGGCCGGGACAAAGACACCGCCAACGTGGCCAAAGTGAAGGCCCTTGTTGCCGTAGGGCTCGCCGGCGGTAACGATGGCGCGGCGAGGCCAGCTGGGACGGTCGTTCATGGAGTATTTGGATGCCATGGGACTCCTTCGCATATGGTGAGAGCGCGGCCGGGCGCAAGGCCTGGCGACGCGGTGGTCAATTCGTGCATATCGTTCGACATTATCGCACATGCGGACGGGTACGTGGCAGGGGCGCTATCCTAAGATGCTATGAATGAGATTTCCAACATACATGCGTTTGAGGACGAGGATTTTCTGCACGCCTGCTTTGTGTGGGGGATGGCAGTGCTTGGCGCATTTGCCGTGTGCCTGGTGCCGGTGTTTATGCTGATGGGCGGGCCCGCGGACTTGGATGCGGCTGACGCGGGCGGATGGACGGCCGTCTTGGGCTGGCTAGTCGGCTTGGCTGCGGTTTCGGCGGCATCATTTGCCGTGCACGAGCTGGTTCACGGTGTGTTTTTTAAGCTGCTGGCGCCTGCGGGCGCGCAGGTGACCTTTGGGGCGAATCGCGAAACCTGCATGATTTACGCCTGCGCCGAGGGCGTGGTGTATTCGCGTGTGCGGTACATGGTCATTTGCCTAGCGCCGACGGTTGCCTTGACGGTGGCGTTTGCCCTGGGGTTTGCGTTCTCGGGCTATCCGCTGTTGTGCTACCTGGCGGCCGGCTTGCATTTGTCGGGCTGTGTGGGCGACTGGTATTACGTGCGGACCATTTTGCGCGACCGCCGCATTGTCGCCTGCGAGGACACATCCTTTGGCGTCCGCTTTTTCGCAAGGTAGTCTATTTGGGATGAT
>CABSNS010000071.1:0-6701 GCA_902479105.1 uncultured Collinsella sp.
CATATGGGTATACTCTCGAGGATTCGACTCGATTCGCCCCCGCTGGGGCGTCAAAGGAGACTGCATATGCCCACCACCTCAACCGACTCGCGCGCCGCTGCCGCCGCGCTGCTGGTACCCGGTACCACCTGCCACGGTTTTGCCGTCGAGCGCTGCGAGACCGTGCCCGAGCTCGACTCGGATGCCTACGTGCTTCGCCACACCGCCTCGGGCGCTCGCCTGCTGTACCTGGCGTGCGACGACGAAAACAAGGCTTTTGCCATTGGCTTTAAGACGCCGCCGGCCGATTCCACCGGTGTGTTCCATATTCTTGAGCACTCGGTGCTGTGTGGGTCGGCCAAGTTCCCCGTCAAGGAGCCGTTTGTCGACCTGATCAAGAGCTCCATGCAGACGTTCCTCAACGCCATGACCTACCCCGACAAGACCATCTACCCCGTTGCCACCACCAACGAGCAGGATCTGTACAACCTGATGGACGTGTACCTGGACGCGGTGTTCAACCCGGCCATCTATACCAAGCCCACCATTTTTGAGCAGGAGGGCTGGCACTACGAGCTGGACCTGCCGGAGGACGCCGAGGTCGACAGCAGCTCCGCGAGCCTGCGCGAGGGCACGCTGCGCTATAACGGCGTGGTGTTCAACGAGATGAAAGGTGCGCTGTCCGACCCCATGAGTGTGCTGGACGATGCCGTCAACGCCGCGCTCTATCCCGACACCGCCTATGCACACGAGAGCGGTGGCGACCCGCGCGCGATTCCCGCGCTCACCTACGAGCAGTTCCTGGACACGCACGCGCGCCACTACAATCCTTCTAACTCTTATATAACGCTCTACGGCGACCTAGATGTGGACCGCGCACTGGCCTTTTTGGACGAGCGCTATCTGTCGCAGCCGAGCGCCGCGAGCCGCCGCATGGACGCTGCCGTCGCCGCCGGCGAGGACCCGTCCACGCTGGCGTCCAATCCGCTGGGCGTGCAGGCGCCCGTGACCTGCGAGTACAAGCGCATCGAGATGGCCACCACGCCCGAGAACGCCCTGGTGGGCCTGGGCCTGGTGCTGGGCAGTGCGCTCGACCGCAAGCGCACGATCGCGGCGGATATCCTGTTCGAGGCGCTGCTGGGCTCCAACGAAGCGCCGGTTAAGAAGGCCATTCTGGCCGCCGGCCTGGGCGGCAACGTGGTGAGCTACACCGCGGCCGAAAGCCTGCAGCCCTACGAGCTCATCATGCTGCAAAACGCACAGCCCGGTGTGGCGCGCGAGCTGCGTCGCGTGTTCCAGGACGCCTGCCGCGACCTGTGCGAGCACGGAGTTCCGCGCGAGCGTCTGGAAGCCATCATCAGCAGCAACGAGTACGACCTGCGCCAGCGTGACTATGGCATCGCCGACGGCGTGGCCATTGCGTGCGACGCGCTGAGCACCTGGCTCTACGATGACGACGCCGCGACGCTGGCGCTCAAGTACGGCCCGGTGTACGAGGAGCTGCGTAGCGAGCTGGACGGCAGCTATTTTGAGGACCTGCTGCGCGAGCTGGTGCTGGAAAACGACCACATGGCACTGGTCGAGCTGGTGCCGGTGGACGCCGCCGAGGGTTCGGAGGGTGCCGAGGCCGCCGAGCTGGCAGCCAAGCGCGATGCCATGACCGATGCCGAGCTGACCGACGTGGTCGAGCGCACGGCCGCGCTGCGTGCCGCGCAGGAGGCGGAAGACACACCCGAGGCCAAGGCCACGCTGCCGCGCCTGCGCGTGTCCGACATTGGCGAGGCGCGCCCCGAGCCGCCACTGATCGTGGACACGACCGTGCCCATCCCCTGCCTGCGCCACGGCATCCCCACCAACCGTCTGGCCTACGCCATGCAGTATTTCGACCTGAACTGCGTCGCGTTTGAGGACCTGCCCTATGTGACACTGCTCTGCCGCCTGCTTAAGCAGCTGCCCACGCGCGAGCACTCGGCCGAGGAACTCGACAACTTGCTCGCTGGCAAGCTCGGCTTTTTGAGCTTTACGACCGAGGTCATGACGCAGCCCGAAGTGGACGGCGTGCGCCCCTACCTGCTGGTGAGCGCCGGCGCCCTGTCCGAGAAGATCGATGCGCTGGCGAGTCTGCCGCGCGAGGTATGGTCGAGCACGCTTTTGGCAGATGCCGACGCCGACCGCGTGCGCGACGTGCTCACACAGATTCGCATTGGGCTTGAGCAGGGCTTTATCAACAACGGCCACTCGGCGGCGCTCGGTCGCGCGATGAGCTACAGCTCGCCTTCGGCCGTGGTGCGCGAGCAGCTTTCGGGCGTGGACTTCTATCTGTTCCTGCGCGACCTGCTCGACCACTTTGACGAGCGCGTGAACGGGTTGCGTACCAAGCTTGCCGAGCTGGCAGGCCGCATCTTTGTGGCCGATGGCTGCCTGGCGAGCTTTACCGGCAGCGACGAGGACTTTAACGCATACTGGGCCGCCGCGGGCGACCTGGAGCTGGGCGCTGGCGACGGCGCCGATGCCGGCCGCAACGCGCTCGTGGTGCCGACGCCGTGCGACCGCCACGAGGCCTTTGTCATCCCCAGCGACATCTGTTTTGCGGCAAGCGCGTGCGACCCGCGTCGCTTGGGCATCGACGTGACGGGCGCCTGGGCGGTTGCCGCCAACGCGCTCTCCTACGACTATCTGTGGAACGAGATCCGCGTTAAGGGCGGCGCGTACGGCTGCGGATTCCGCGCGGCCGGCGAGCGTCAGGCGGCGTTCTACACCTACCGCGACCCGGCAATCGACCCCTCGATTGAGCGCGTGGCGCGCGCGGGCGAATGGCTCGGCAGCTTTGATCCCGACGAGGCCGCCTTTGAGGGCTTTATCGTGAGCT
This sequence comes from uncultured Collinsella sp., assembly GCA_902479105.1. GTDB lineage: Bacteria > Actinomycetota > Coriobacteriia > Coriobacteriales > Coriobacteriaceae > Collinsella. The sequence continues at coordinate 2,849 of CABSNS010000071.1, forward strand.
GCGTGAGCGGCATGGACGCGCCGGTGAAGCCGTACGCGCTCACCAAGCGCCGCAACACGACCTACCTGGCCGGGCTCGATCCGCACGCCCGCGAGGAGCGCCGCGCCCAGATGCTTGCGGCCACACCCGGTGAGTTGCGCTCGCTCGGCGCCGATGTGACGCGCATCGCAGCCGCGTCGCCCACCTGCGTCTTTGGCGGCCGAGACGTCATCGCCAAGAGCAACGCCGGCTTTAACGTAGTCGACCTGTTGGGCTAACGCACAAAGGTAGATTTTTGGGACATGACCGAAAATCTACCTTTTTCTTTTGCCGCAGTCTGCCGATTTGTCTCGATCTGTAACGCTAAGGCGGCAATATTGGCTCCAGATGTTACAAATCGAGACGTTTCCGGATGACGCCGGCCCTTTGTCTCAATCTGTAACATCTAGGTCCAATTTTGCCGAGTTACTGTTACAGATCGAGACGAACTGCCGCAGACGCCCACTCCACAGCACAGACCACCACAAAGATGCCTGTCCCCATTCTCAGCGGTGATTCGAACACTTGTTCTATACGCACACATGTTCTATAGTAGAGGTGCTTGCAACGACCTGAAATTGCAACTAGAATATAGTTGCAGAATGTGAGGCGGGATGACTCGATCCGATAAACTCATCGCCCAACTGTTTAGCTGCCCTTCAACTTATCGGTATGCGGATTTTTTAAAAGTCATGGCTTCATATGGCTTTGAAATGGACAGCAAAGGCAAGACATCCGGATCGCGCGTTCGCTTCTACAGGCCATCAGATGGCAGGATGTTCGTAATGCACGCGCCTCATCCATCTGACGAATTGACAGCGGGGACCATTCGAAACATCGTTCGCTTTCTGCAAGATGTCGGAGGTAGTCATGAGTAACGTTTTGGCATACAAAGGTTATTTCGCCCCGGTCGAGTTCAATGCCGAACAGCATGTGCTAACAGGTATGGTCGCCGGCATTAGGGACGCAATCGTATTTGAAGGCTCCACGGCTGAAGAAGTGGAGCAATGCTTCCACGACGCCGTCGACGATTACCTTGAGTTTTGCGCCGAGAAGGGCAAGGAACCCGAGCGGGCTTTTAAGGGCTCGTTCAACGTAAGAACGGGCTCTGAGCTCCACAAGCAAGCAGCGCTGGCAGCGGCAAAGAAGGGTGAGTCACTCAATAAGTTTGTGACTGAAGCGATCGCTGCGGCGCTGTGAAGCCAACGTCGAGTCGAAGCCGCCACACAGGGCGCCTTTGTGGCGGCTTCGACGTTTGCCCAGATAAAGCCTGCCAAAATAAACCTGTCCCTTTTTGGTAGGTTTGGGAGAGAGGGCCGGGATGGACAAGGCTGAGTTGCGACGGGCGGTGATTGCTCGGCGCGATGCTCTTGATTTGGATGTGCAGGCGGCGAAGTCTGCTGATATCTGCGCGCGGCTGGTTGAGCTGCTGGGCCGCTTGGATGCCGCGGCGCCGCGCACCGTTGCCGTCTATGCCGCGATGGGTTCCGAGGCAGACCCTGCCGCGTTTGCCGCTGCGGCCGCCGCGCGCGGCTGGCGCGTGGCCTATCCGTGCATGCTCTCGGCAGCCGAAGCCACAGCTTGTGGCCAGCGCATGTGTATGCGGGCAGTTGCCGCCGACGATGCGTCCGCGGCTCCGTTTATCGCCCACCCCGCGCGGGCCTTCGCGGCCACGGACATCGACAGCGACCGCTTCCCCATCGTGCCTGCCGAAGCACTCGACATGATTGTTGTGCCGCTCGTGGCCTTCGACCAAACCGGCGCGCGCCTGGGCTACGGCGGCGGCTGCTATGACCGCTACCTGTCCATGCTCTCGCCCGCATGCCAAATCATCGGCATCGCCTTTGACGAGCAGCACGTCGACCACATCCCCATCGATGCCCACGACCTGCCGCTACCCCACATCATCAGCGCCTAATCGCCGCCATATCAGCCACGGCTACAGCAGTACCATCGCAGCCTAGTGCTCCTCGCCGGCGCGGGCCAGGTCGTAGGGCGTGGTCTGGTAGACGTAGTAATTGAGCCAGTTGGTGTAGAACAGCTGAGCCTGGCTGCGCCAGACGTTGCGCGGCTCGGCGGTGGGGTCGTCGCCCGGGAAGTAATGCGCCGGCACCTGAGGATTGAGGCCGCGCTTCACGTCGCGCTCGTACTCCAGGCGCAGCGTGTCGGTATCGTACTCGGGGTGGCCAAATACAAAGAAGCGACGGCTGTCGGTCGACTTGACGATGTACAGGCCCACCTCGTCGGACACGGCCACGACCTCAAGCTGCGGCTCGGCCTCCACGTCCTCGCGGCGCACATCGGTGTTGCGCGAATGCACGGCATAAAAACGGTCGTCGAAGCCGCGGACCAGCGGGCTTTGCGGCTTCACCAGATAATGCTCGAACACGCCGCTCGCCTTTGCCGGCAGGTCGTACTTCTGGATACCGTAATGATGGTAGAGCCCCGCCTGCGCGCCCCAGCAAATGTGCAGCGTGGAGTGCACGTGCGTGGTAGACCAATCCATGATCTGGCAGAGCTCGGGCCAGTAGTCGACCTCTTCGAACGGCATCTGCTCCACCGGCGCGCCCGTGATGATCAGGCCGTCGTAGTGGATGTCACGGATGTCGTCGAACGTGCGGTAGAACGTCTCCAGGTGGCCGGCGCTTACGTGCGTGGCCTCGTGCGTCTTGGTGCGCAGCAGGTCCACCTCCACCTGCAGCGGCGTGTTGGAGAGCTTGCGCATGATCTGCGTCTCGGTGGCGATCTTGGTGGGCATGAGGTTGAGGATGAGCACGCGCAGCGGACGGATGTCCTGGTGCAGCGCGCGGTACTCGGTCATGACAAAGATGTTCTCGCTCTCGAGCTGCGCGGCGGCAGGGAGGGCGTCGGGGATGCGAATGGGCATGGATGCTCCTTACGAGTCAGTTGCAGCTATGGTACAACGAGCGGCCCCATCCGCGCGAGTACATCGCCCAGCGATGCCGTCAGCGGCCCAAATCACTCCAAAAGTAGAGATTAAGGCATGTCCTAAAAATCTACGGCGCTTTAGTCTAGCAAAGTGGCAGCTGGACGCTACAATGGTTCGACGCGAAAAACTCGGCCGGAAGGATACATATATGTACCAGACGCGTAAGATCGGTGTGGTCGGCCAGGGCCACGTAGGAGCACATGTCGCCAACAGCCTGCTCATGCAGGGCATTGCCGACGAGCTGTACCTGTGCGATATCAACGAGGCCAAGGTGACGTCCGAGGTCCAGGACCTGCGCGACTCCCTTTCGTTTGTCCCGTACAACACCAAGATCGTCAACTGCTACGACCACTACGAGGAGCTGGCCTGCTGCGACGTCATCGTCAACGCCGCCGGTAAGGTCGCGCTGGCCGCTGGCAACCGCGACGGCGAGCTGTTCTTTACCACCGACGCCGCCCGCTCCTTTGCCAAGCGCATCGTCGACGCCGGCTTCGACGGCATCTTCGTGAGCATCTCCAACCCCTGCGACGTCGTGTGCACCGAGCTGTGGCACCTGACCGGCTACGATCCCAAGAAGATCATCGGCTCGGGCTGCGGCCTGGATTCCGCCCGCCTGCGCACCGAGATCTCCAAGAAGGTCGGCGTGAGCCCCAAGTCCATCGACGCCTACATGATCGGCGAGCACGGCTTTAGCCAGCTTGCCGCCTTTAAGGCCGCAACCATCGCCGGTAAAAACCTCAACGAGCTTCAGGCCGAGAACCCCGACAAGTACGCCTTCGACCACATGGAGGTCGAGGAGCTTGCACGCAAGGGCGGCTACGTAACCTACCAGGGCAAGCAGTGCACCGAGTACGCCGTCGCCAACTCCGCCGCGCGCGTCTGCGC
>CABSNS010000072.1:0-6673 GCA_902479105.1 uncultured Collinsella sp.
TGTACGTGTGGCCTATCCGCAATACGAGCAGGTGCTTCGCTTGGCGCAGGATTCGGGTGCCAAGGTTGCGGATACCGATTACGCGGATGCCGTGACACTTCACCTGGTATTCAAAGCGGGGGAGCAGGAGCAATTTTGCGCCAAGATGCGCGAGCTTATGGCGGGGCGCGAGGAGATCGAGGTCAGCACTCCCGAATTTGCCGAGTTCTAACGGCGACGGCCGGCGTGCTTTTGGATGGATCCCAAGCGCGCCGGCCGTCGTTTTTCTGTTGCTGCCGTTTACTCGGCGAGCTGCTTTAGCACATCGCAGGCGATCTCGACGGCATCGTCGATGCAGCCGGGGCAGCTGCGGAGCGGACCTTTATCCAATCCGATGCCCTTGAGCGTGCCGCAGACGGTCGTCGTGTTCTTCTCGCCAAATCGCTTGGCAATCTCGCGCGACAGCTTGTAGGTCTGGCCTTTGGTCTTGGGGTTCTCCATGCCGTCGCTCATTACAAAGCCCATGATGGCAACAGCGCCCGAGATGGCGCCGCAGGTCTCGGTCATGCCACCCATGCCGGCGCCAAAGCCCTCGGTGAGGGTAAAGGCGGTCTGGGGGTCGAGCCCGACGGCAGGTGCGAGCGTGCAGGCAACGGCCTGTGCGCAGTTAAAGCCGCGGGCGTGGTATTCGGCAGCCTGAGCCTGGCAGGCGGCGGTGTCGAGCTGGGTGGTATCGATCTGCTTCATCGTTGTCTCCTTGGTCACGGTGTACCCGCCTATGGTACCCGTGACGGGGCGTGTAATCATCGAGAGCTTCATGGATGCCTCATTTTTATCTATCGAGCAAATGCCCAAGGCTTGAGATAAATACCCCTGATCAATTTGTCCCATAACCTACCTTGGGGATGGGTTGAGAGGGGTGCAGGGTAGCGGTATCGTGAACCGAATAAAAACAAAACCCAAGTAAGGGAGTTGGATATGAGCGAGCAGACCATCGGTACGACGTGTGTTCAGGGCGGTTATCGCCCGGGTGATGCAGAGCCGCGCCAGGTGCCTATCTACCAGTCAACCACGTGGAAGTACGACACGTCCGAGCATATGGGCAAGCTGTTTGACCTGGAGGAGTCGGGCTATTTCTACAGCCGTCTGCAGAACCCCACGTGCGATTTGGTTGCCGCCAAGATCTGCGAGATGGAGGGCGGCACCGCAGCGATGCTCACGAGCTCGGGCATGGCCGCGAACTTCCTCGCGATCTTTAACGTTGCCGGCGCCGGCGATCACGTGGTCGCGAGCTCTGACATCTACGGCGGTACCTACAACCTGCTTGCCCATACCATGGGTCGTATGGGCTTGACCTGCACCTTCGTTGCCCCCGACTGCACCGATGAGGAGCTCGAGGCAGCCTTCCAGCCCAACACCAAGCTCGTCTTTGGCGAGACCATCGCCAATCCCGCCCTCGCCGTGCTCGATATTGAGCGCTTTGCCAAGGCCGCGCATGACCACGGCGTGCCGCTGATGGTCGACAACACCTTCCCGACGCCCGTGATGTGCCGTCCCTTTGAGTGGGGCGCCGACATCGTCACGCACTCCACCACTAAGTACATGGATGGCCATGCGGCCTACCTGGGCGGCGTGATCGTCGATCACGGCCAGTTTGACTGGATGGCCCATGCGGACAAGTTCCCGGGTCTCACCACGCCTGACGAGAGCTACCACGGCGTGACCTATGCCGAGAAGTTCGGTCGCGAGGGCGCCTTTATTACCAAGGCCACTGCGCAGCTTATGCGCGATCTTGGCCCCATGCAGAACCCGCAGGCGGCATTCTTCCTGAACAGCTCGCTCGAGAGCCTGCATGTGCGCATGCCGCGTCATTGCGAGAACGGCCTGGCCGTTGCCAAGTTCCTGCAGAGCCATCCCAAGGTGCGCTTCGTGAGCTATCCGGGCCTGGAGGGCGACAAGTGCTATGACCTGGCTCAGAAGTACATGCCCAACGGTACCTGCGGCGTCGTGAGCTTTGGCTTTAACGGTGGTCGCGCGGCTGCCGAGACCTTTATGAAGAGCCTTAAGCTCGCCCAGATCGCCACGCATGTGGCCGACGCCCGCACTTGCTGCCTGCATCCCGCTAACGCCACGCACCGCCAGATGAACGATGAGGAGCTCATCGCCTGTGGCATCTCCGCCGACATGGTGCGCCTGTCGTGCGGCCTCGAGGACACGGCTGATCTGATTGCCGACCTTGAGCAGGCGCTTGAGCAGTGCTAGGTTAGCTTCCCGTATGAAGCGACGGTGCCCCTTGGGGTTCCGGTGACATATAGTTCCGATTCCGTAGGCGGGGCCCCAATCGCGGTTGTTTACTGGCGATTGGGGCCCCGTTTTTTTGCGTTGGGCCACTCGAAAGGATGGATATGGAGAAAACTGCAGAGCAGCTGCGCCGCGAGCATATTGCCCTAGAGGGCGACACCCATGGCAAGAATAAATGGGCGATTCTGTTTACCGTGCTCATCATGACGTTTATGGTGTGTCTGGATTCGACCGTCGTGACCGTGGCGCTGCCCGTGATGCAAAAGGAGCTGGGCGTGGGCCTCGATCGCATTCAACTGGTGAGCTCGGTGTACCTGCTTGCGACATGCGTGGCTATGTTGCCGTTTGGCCGTCTGGGCGACGTGCGCGGCAAGGTGAATGTGTTCCAGCTGGGCGTCATCGTCTTTTCGGTCGGTTCGCTGCTGTGCGGCCTTTCGGCCTCGCTCGAGGTTCTTATCCTGGCACGCATTGTGCAGGGCGTCGGTTGCGCGGCGGCCATGGCTAACAACATGGGTATCATCACCGAGTCGTTTCCGGCGCGCGAACGAGGCCGTGCCATGGGTATTCTCGCGACCTTTGTGGCCCTCGGCATGATGTGTGGCCCCGTGCTCGGCGGCATGCTGGTGGCAAGCTTTCCCTGGGAGAGTATCTTCCTCATCAACCTGCCTATTGGCGTAATCTCGTTTATCGTGGGGCTCTACACGCTGCCGCATGCTAAGCCGGAGGCCGGCGAGCGCCCCATGTCCCTGATCGAGGCCGCTCGTCGCTGCTTTGCAAATTCGGCCTTCACTATCAACCTTGCCTGCATGCTCATCGTGTTCGTTGGTATTGGTGCATCCGAGTTTATCCTGCCGTTCTATTTTCAGGACGCGCATGGGTTTGGTTCCGACATTTCCGGATTGCTCTTTTTGGCGCTGCCGATGGTGAATGCCTTTATCGGTCCGCTATCGGGTACGGTTTCGGACCGTGTTGGCTGCGAGAGCCCCACGGCGGTCGGCCTGGGCGTGTACGTGTGCGGTCTTTTTGCGGTAAGCACGCTCGACGAGCACTCTTCCATCCCCGTGATCGTGTGCTGCGTCGCGTTTATGTCGTGCGGTACGTCGATTTTCCAGAGCCCCAACAACTCGTTGTACATGGGCTCGGCTCCGCGCGAAGCACTCGGCTTTGCGGGTAGTCTGGGTAGCCTGGCGCGTTATGCGGGTATGGCACTCGGCATTACGGTGGCGTCGAATATCCTGTATGGACAGATGAGCGTGGCGATGGGCGAGGCCGTGACCAGTTTTGTTGCAGGACGTCCGGATGTGTTCCTGTTTGGTTTCCGTTCGGTGTTCTATGTGTTGATGGCTGTGGCCGCTGTGGGCTTTGCGCTTGCCATGGTGCGTTTGGTGAAGATGCGCGCCCGCCATTAGCGTGTTGGGAGGCTGTCTGCCACGATTCGCGCCATCCCAAAAAGACTGGTTTGTGGTGCGATGCGGCTTGTGGGACGGGCGGGGGTCGGTCCGTGGTAGACTATCGAACAACGTTTATTAATCGCGCGGTATCGTTGCCGCGAGAAGGGGTTGCGCCATGCAGGAGCTTGAGGATCGTATTCGCCATGACGGCATCGTAAAGGCCGGTAACGTCCTTAAGGTTGATGCCTTCCTCAACCACCAATGCGACGTTGAGCTGTTCGACCACATGGGCGCTGAGTGGGCCCGTCTGTTCGAGGGTGTCGAGATCAACAAGATCCTGACGATCGAGGCTTCGGGTATTGGTATGGCCTGCATCGCAGCTCAGCATTTTGGCGGCGTGCCGGTGGTCTTTGCCAAGAAGGCCCAGTCCATCAACCTCGATGGCGAGCAGTATGCCACGACCATCTATTCCTTTACCAAGCAGAAGGAGTACCCGGTCATCGTGGGCAAGCGCTTTCTGTCCGAGGGCGATAAGGTCCTGATTATCGACGACTTCCTGGCCAACGGCTGCGCGCTTGAGGGCCTTATTAAGATCTGCGAGGCTGCGGGCGCCGAGGTTGCCGGCATTGGCATTGCGGTGGAGAAGGGTTTCCAGGGCGGTGGCGATAAGCTCCGCGAGCGCGGCTTCCGCGTTGAGAGCCTGGCCCGTATCGCCGATATGGACTGCGAGACCGGCGAGATCACCTTCGCCTAAGCGCGCAACACAAGCGATTGGTATGCGATGTGACAAAGGGACTGTCCCTTTGTCACATTTTTTGTATGAGGGGAGGTGTTGATATGGATGAGAATAAGATGGGATGGCTCGAGTATGCGCGCTATGCCGAGATGTCGGCCGAGGAGTTGGCGCGCGATTGCGAGGTGCAGGTGTTTCGCGCGACGGGTCCGGGTGGGCAGGGCGTGAACACGACGGACTCGGCGGTACGCATGAAACATATCCCTTCGGGGATTGTCGTGATGGCGCGCGAGAGCCGCAGTCAGTTCCAAAACCGTAGCAGCTGCCTACGTAAGCTGCGCGCTGAGCTTGAGCGTCGCGGGCGTCCGCCGCGCCGCCGCGTCAAGACCAAAGTGCCACAGCGATCGCGCCAGCGCAGGCTCAACGACAAACACTTCAATGCGATTAAAAAGGCCAACCGTCGCAAGCTGGGCGGGGAGGAATGATCTTATCAATAAGTTGCGGTGAAATAGGGACTGTTTTGCGGCTTTAGATGCATAAACAGTCCCTATTTCACCGCAACTTAGGTGGGGTTAGCGGGTGGGATGCCAGACGTGGAGGACGCCGGCAAGGATGTCGACCTCGATGCGCGAGGCGACAACGGGCTCGCCGTCGGCCTGGATGGGGTAGTCGGGCTCCTCAAAGGTGAGCTCGACATGGCGGCAGCGGCGCATGCGAACCGGCGGCAACTTGGTATGGTGGCCGTCCTTGGCCGAAAGAAACATAGGCAGGGCAACCGCACGCGGAACGGGGCCGCAGGCGTAGCAGACGTCGAGTACGCCGTCGCAGGGGTCGGCATCGGGGCAGATGCGATAGCCCGAGCCATAGGTAGGACCCAGCTGAATTGCCATGATGATCGCCCGCAAGCGCTCGGCGGGTGCCCCGTCAAAGCTGACCGTCATGGGGTAGTTGCGATAGCGCAGGCCAAACTGCTCAAGTCCCGATAGGGTGTAGAGCGGAGCGCCGGCGAGGCCCGTCTTTTTGCGCAGCTCGGTGGTGCCCAGGCCGATGGCGGCATCGATGCCGACCGAGAGCGTCTGGTCGTAGTACTCAACGGTAGCCTCGCCGCTGCCGCTCGCAGGGCTCCACGAGCGAATGCGCCCGATGTCCTGACGCTGCAGCTCACAGGTGAGCAGCGCGCCAAAATCCTTACCGGAGAAATCGTCGATGCCGAGCGTTTGGGCAAAATCGTTGCCAGAGCCCACGGGTAGGATGGCAAGAGCGGGGCGGGTGTCCTCCTCTTGCGTCATAAGCCCGTTGACGACCTCGTGAATCACGCCGTCGCCGCCAAGGGCGATAACGGTGCGATAGCCCTGGGCCTGTGCGGCCAGCTCCTTGGCGTGTCCCATGCGCTCGGTTAGCACCAAGTCAAACTGGGATGCGCGTGCAGTCATGTCCAAAAAGCGTTGCAGGCGCTCGGCAACTTCGTGCGCCGCACCCGACTGGGCGGCTGGGTTGGCGATGATGAGCGTGCGGCCAAAATCAGTTGCGTGCATGGGGCGACTCCCGGCGTATGACGTGACGGTGCGGTCGCGCTCAGGTCGAATTGCCCCCGATTGTGGCTGCACGTCGAATACTTACGTCTACTCTATCAGGTCGTTGTGGCGCTCGATAGCATCCGCTACCGTACCGCCCTCATCCACAATAAGCGAACGGCGCTTGGGCGAGATGATGCGCTGGGCGGGGTACACGCCGCGGTGTCCGCCGGTTAGGTAGCTGATAAAGGCTACGATGACAAAGAACCCGGCTGCCGTGCCGTGGAATAGGTCGATGGCCATCATGCAGGTGGTGATGGGCACGTTGAGGCCGGCACAGAACACGCCGAGCATGCCGAGAGCCGCCAGAAAGCTGGGGTCGATTCCGACGAGGCAGCCGATCCAGCCGCCGAGCGCCGCACCGATGCCAAACAGAGGCGTGACCTCGCCGCCTTGGAAGCCGGCGCCCAGGGTGAGCGCTGTGACGACCAACTTGATGGCTGCGTCCGCCAGGGTGGTGTTGCCTGCAAATCCGGCGCCGGAAAGCCACGTGGAAAGGCCGGCGTAGTCCCAGGCATCGAGGAGGGCATAGGCGGCCAAAACCACGAGTGCGCCTATAAGTGCGCGAACAAGGTAATTGGTGATAAAGCGACCGTACAGGCTCTTGACGGTTCGAACTGACCAGGCAAAGAGGCGTGCCGTCAGACCGAAGATAATGGCGCTGATAACAACGATGACACTGTCTCTTATACACA